>JAZNYT010000013.1:0-9679 GCA_045594565.1 Eubacteriales bacterium | reverse complement strand
GGGCGAAAATGCAAATCGAGTCCCGTAGTCTCCACCAGAAAAGAAACACCCTTTGTCTACCAGACAAAGGGTGTTTCTTTTTAACTAAATCCGTCCTATCGGACGGGATAAATCCCGCTTTCGTGGGATGAAATCACTCCGTGATGAAATCCGACTTCGTCGGGAGAAGGACGGATTTGATTTCATCTGCTAAGCAGATTTCATCCGAGCGGAGTGAGGATTTCATCGCGCTCGCGCGATTTCATTGAAAACCGTTTGATTCTATGGTATAATATAAAAACGAGGTGATTTCAATGGCAGAAAATAAATTGGCGGATTTATCAACGGAATTTGCAATTCAAATCTTAAAACTAACTGAAAACATCAAGGGACATTATTCCCTGTCTAATCAGCTTGAGCGAAGCGGAACGAGTATTGGAGCAAATATCCGTGAAGCAAAGTATGCGCACAGCCGTCCCGATTTTATTGCCAAGTTGCAGATTGCTTTAAAGGAGTGCTATGAAACGGAATATTGGATTGAAATAGCACAAAAAGCAGGCATTATCACTGATGGTGTTGCTAAGAAAGCTTTACATGATTGTGGTTCAATTCGCAGAATACTCATTTCTTCCATAAACACTGCAAGGGAAAATATAAAATGATTTATCGCTTGATAGAGAATCCCGATGACGAAGATATATCAACCATTCTTTCGGTTTATAAGCAACCATCGATTTCTCGGTTTATTAGTATTGACGAAGAAAACTATTGGAAATACATAACTAGTACCGATAACGTCTATTTTTATAAAATTTATAAAGATGACATTTTGCTCGCCACCATACATCTCGAATTGGTTGATTGTGTTTTGTATATGTCTGTGGTTGTTTTTCCGGAATATCAAAAGCAAGGAATTGCGACAGCTATATTAAAAGATATTCAATCGGGAAAAATCGTACTTGATTTTGATAAAATTCAAGTTTCTATTGATGAGAAAAACATCGCCTCACTTAAATTATTTGAAAGTGTTGGGTTTATATGTGTAAACAAATACGAAGAGCTTTTAGAATACGAGTATAGGAAAAATTAGGTTACACTACTTTTGCTTACTATTACCTCGATTCTGCTCCGTTTGGTTACTCTTAGGCAAACAAAAAAGATACCCAAACGGATATCTTTTTTCTTTGGTGCAACTAAGTGTGCCTTAATGCACGATAAGTACACCTTCGGCGAGTGATGCGATGCTCCGCATCGTGAGGTGTCTCTTGGGCGCGAGTAGCGCACTTAACTTCACTTCGTGCGAAAACACGATACTTCACTGTACCGAAAGGTCAACATCACGCAAGGCAAAGCCTTGCTCATCACTAAAAAGTATTTCTTTAAACTTTTTTCAAAAAACTATTGATTTTTTGGGAATTGTATGATATTATGTGATGTAACAACGAAGAATATCCTAAAAGTGAGGTGCAACTGACATGAAAAAGGATTTACATCCTGAGTATAAGGATACCGTAATCGTTTGTGCTTGTGGTGCTGAATATTCCACAAAGTCAACTAAGGAAAACGTACACGTTGATATTTGTGCTAAGTGCCATCCTTTCTATACAGGCAAGCAGAAACTTGTAGATGCGGGCGGACGTGTTGATAAGTTCAACAAGAAGTTCGGCAGAGCGTAACTTATACAAAACCGAGGCGGTGCAGTTTTGCACCGCTTTTTGTATAGCCGAGCTCTCTTCGGCTATAGAGGAGAATTATGTCAAAAAACAATTTGCATGAAATAAAGGACGAGGTGCTCCCTTCGGCAGTACTGGTTGCGGTATACACCGACACCTCAAAAAATGAGAGCGACCTTGACGAGCTTGCCTCCTTGCTTGAAACGGCGGGAGGACGGGACGTAGCAAGACTCGTTCAGTACAGACCTACTCCCGACAATGCCACCTACATCGGCAAAGGAAAGCTTGAGGAGTTAAAAGGACTTTGCGAAGGCTCTGATATAGAACTTGTTATCTTCGACTGCGAGCTCTCCCCGTCACAGATAAAGGCGATTGAGGATGCGGTGGGAGACGTGAGAGTTATCGACCGAACGATGCTCATTCTTGATATTTTTGCAAGAAACGCTACCACAAACGAGGGTATTTTACAGGTACAGATAGCAAGGCTTAAGTACACCATACCGCGACTCCGCGGTCACGGTGAAGAAATGTCGAGGCTTGGAGGCGGTATCGGTACAAGAGGTCCCGGTGAAACCAAGCTTGAAAGTGACAGACGTCACGTAAAGACACAGATATCTTACCTTGAAGAAGAACTGAAAAGCCTTGAAAAGAGAAGGCTTCTTCTCCGCCGTAACAGAGAGAAATCGGGTGTCGTGCAAATATCCGTTGCGGGATATACCAACGTTGGTAAATCAACTCTTTTAAATCTTCTCACCAACTCTGATATACTTGCGGAAAACAAGCTTTTCGCAACACTTGACCCCACCACAAGAAAGTGGGTGCTACCAAGAGTCGGCGAGGTTGTGCTTACCGACACGGTAGGCTTTATCAAGAATCTCCCCCACCACCTTGTAGATGCCTTTAAATCCACCCTTGCAGAGGTGGTATATTCAGATATAATCCTCGTCGTGCTCGACGTATCAAGTCCCGACGTGAGAGGTCAGTATGAGATAACCGAGGAGATAATACACTCACTCTTTGAAAAAAACAACGTTCCCGAAAAGCCTGTTATTTACGTATTCAACAAATGTGACAAACTGGAGGGGGACAGCGAGGATACTCTCGGTATGGGAGGACGGGAAAACGCGGTATTCATATCGGCAAAAACCGGCTTGGGAATAGATAGTCTTATCGAGGCGGTCGAGAGCATTATTCTCGGCTTCAAGAAGAAATGCACCTTCCTTCTCCCACAGAATAAAGCAGGCTTTATCGATGCATTTTACAAGACCGCAACGGTGGAGAATATCGAATACACCGAGGATGGAATACTGATTGAAGCAATCACCGACGACAAGCTTCGAGGTCAGCTTAAAGACTATATTGTAAAAGAGGGTTAAAATGGACAAATCCTACACCACTGCAAGATGCGAGGCTACCGACTCCTACGAGGAAAAGAAATCCGTTTTCTACGGATTTATAAAGCCTATTGAAGAGGAAGAGGATGCCCTTGAATTTATAGAAAAAATAAGGCGTGATATGCCGAATATGAGGCACGTTTGCTACGCTTACGTTAACCGTGTGGGCAACGTTGTGCGTTTCTCGGACGACCACGAGCCACAGGGTACGGCAGGTATGCCCATTCTTGAGGTAATCCGCCGTGAGGGCCTTACGGGAGTTGTTATTGCGGTTGCACGTTATTTCGGCGGTGTTCTTCTCGGTGCAGGAGGCTTGACGAGGGCATACGGAAAGGCGGCAAAGCTTGCTCTTGATGCCGCAGGAAAAGCCACCTTCGTTCTGTACAGCGAGGTGGAAATATCCGCCGACTATTCGGCTTTCCAGAAGCTTTCCTATGAGATTTCAAAGATGGGGCTTGAAGCCTATGATATAAAATATGAAGCGGAGATAAGCTGTCGTATTCTGGTAACTGAAAACGAGCTTGAAGCGCTCACCTCGAAGGTACTGGACGTTACCGCAGGACGCGGAAATGTCAAAGCAGTTGGAGAAAGGTATGCTCCCGAAAGGTAAAAAGCATTAAGAATTTCGCGAAAAAACGCGAAATTCTTTTTTTATTTATTGACTAATAATAAAAGTAGTGATAAAATAACTTTGTATATAATTTTATAGGAGAATTATTATGAGTCTTGCTGATAAAATATTCGTTGAAAACTGTAAAAAGATACTTTCCGAGGGTGTGTGGGATAAGGAATTCAAGGTTCGTCCCAAGTGGGAGGACGGCACCCCTGCATACACAAAAAAGTGCTTTGCGATAGTTAACCGCTACAATCTCGAAGAGGAGTTTCCTATAATGACTCTCCGCCGTACATATCTTAAGACGGCGGTAAATGAGCTTCTCTGGATATGGCAGAAAAAATCCAACAACATTCACGACTTGAATGCTAAAATTTGGGACAAGTGGGCAGACGAGGACGGCTCTATAGGTACTGCTTACGGCTATCAGCTGGGTATCAAGCACGAATACCGTGAGGGTATGTTCGATCAGGTAGACAGAGTTATCTTCGACCTTAAAAACAATCCAAACAGCCGTAGAATAATGACGAATATTTATAATCACGCGGACCTTCATACAATGAATCTTTACCCTTGTGCATACAGTATGACCTTTAACGTTTCAAACGGCAGACTTTCGGCAATCCTTAATCAGAGAAGCCAGGATATGCTTGCGGCAAACAACTGGAACGTGTGTCAGTACTCGGTGCTCGTTCATATGCTTGCGCAGGTTACGGGACTTATCCCCGGTGAATTCGTGCACGTTATTGCAGATGCTCATATTTATGAAAGACACATTCCGATAGTTGAAAGACTTATCGAGAAGCCTCAGTTTGATGCGCCGAAGTTCACTCTCGACTCATCCATCGACGACTTCTACAAGTTCACCGATACAAGCTTTACACTTGAAGGCTATAAATACAACGAATTTAACGAAAGAATCGAGGTTGCGGAATAATGAATTTAATCGTTGCAATAGATAAAAATAACGGCATCGGTAAAAACGGTGACCTTCTTTGCCACCTTTCCGCCGACCTTAAGCACTTCAAGGAGGTAACAACAGGCAAGACTGTCGTTATGGGCTACAATACCCTTATTTCTCTTCCGAAGAGTGCTCCACTCAAGAACAGACGAAATATCGTTCTTTATGAAAAGGATATTGAAATCGAGGGTGCTGAGGTATGCCATAGCATTGAGGAGCTTATGGAGCTTATAAAAGGACTCGACTCCGACGAGGTTTTCGTTATAGGGGGCGCTATGGTTTACACTACACTTATGCCCTACTGCGAAAAGCTTTATATTACTCACATAGACCGCGCATTCGATGCTGACAGATTTCTTCCCGAAATAAAGGAAAGTGAATGGGAAGTGCTTGATGCCACCGAGACTATGGAGGAAAACGGACTCCCCTTCCGTTACGTAACCTATGGCAGAAAAAAGTAATCTGAAATATGCTGCCACCTCTCTTTTCGGACTTGAAAAGTTTGTGGGAGAGACGGTTGATGCCCTGGGCTACAGGAGACTTGAGACTATTGAGGGGCGTGTGTATTTCGAGGGTGACGTTTCTGCCGTTGCAAGATGCAATATAAATTTCAGATGTGCAGAAAAGTTATTTATAATACTTGACGAATTCGAGGCAGAGACATTCGATGCGCTTTTCGAAGGCGTTAAGAACATTCCTTGGGAAAAGTACATCAGAAAAAATGATGCATTCCCCGTCAAGGGACACACAATAAAATCAAAGCTTCACAGTATCCCCGGCTGTCAGAAGATAGTTAAAAAGGCAATCGTTGAAAGGCTTTACCGAGAGCACCGCACAAAAACGCTACCCGAAACGGGCGTTAAGGTGCAGATTGAATTCTTCATACTTCGTGATAAAGCCGCTATAATGATAGATACAAGCGGTGCAGGACTTTACAAGAGAGGCTATCGAAAGGGTACAAACGATGCACCTATCCGCGAGACCTTGGCGGCGGCACTTGCTCTCATTGCAAGGCCTCGACACGACGTGCTTTTCTGGGATCCTCTTTGCGGATCGGGTACCGTTGCCATTGAAGCGGCAATGATACTAAAAAACGTTGCCCCGGGTAAATCGAGGGCTTTTCTAGCAGAAGAATATCCCTTTATTCCAAAGGATATATGGGATAAGGCAAGGCGTGAGGCTGAAGAAAACGAGGTTGATACTCCCTTTGAGGTTTGGGGCAGTGACATAGACCCAGAGGTCATAAAGAGTGCCAAGGAAAATGCAAAAAATGCAGGAGTTGACGTAAACTTCTTCACGGCTGACGTCCGTGACATTGAAACCCACGGAAAGCGTGGTACAGTTGTGTGCAATCCCCCTTACGGTGAACGCCTTATGGATATAAATGAGGCGGAAAAGCTTTATAGGGAGATGGGGAAAGCATTCAAGAGGCTTGAAAACTGGCAGATTTACGTTATCACCTCTGACGAATACTTTGAAAAGCACTACGGAAAACCTGCTGACAGAAAAAGAAAGCTATATAACGGTATGCTTAAATGTAACTACTATATGTATTACAAAAAGCAGAACTAGAAAGGATATAAAATGGATTACACAAGACTTGCGGAATTGCTTTTTCCGCATATAAAGACAACACCCGCCGATATGGAGGCAAGATACCCGAAGCGCGACCTTCCCGAAGGGGCAGTCGTTACGCGTTTCGCGCCCAGTCCTACGGGATTTGTACACTTCGGAGGACTCTTCCCTTCTACCGTCGGTGAGCGTATGGCTCATCTTTCGGGAGGCGTTTTCTTCCTTCGTATTGAGGACACCGATGCAAAGCGTGAGGTTGAGGGTGCGGCAGAGGGACTTATCAAGACACTTGCCACCTACGGTGTCTCCTTTGACGAGGGTGCTATTCTTGACGAGACGGGTAAGATTTCGGACAAGGGTAACTACGGTCCCTACAAGCAGAGCAAACGCGCCGAGATTTATCAGACCTTCGGTAAAGCGCTTGTTCTTGAGGGCAAGGCTTACCCTGTGTTTACTACAGAGGAAGAGCTTCAGGACCTTCAAGCAGTGAATAAGAAGGAAGAGCTGAAGAACACAGACTGGGAAAAAGAGGCTGAAGCAAAGCGTGAGGCGATGCTTCAGGCAAGAAATATAACTCTTGAAGAGGTCGAGGAAAATATCAAGGCAGGCAACCCCTTCGTTCTTCGTATTCTTGCCGACGGCGACGGAGAGAGAAAGATAAAGGTAACAGACCTTGTAAAAGGCACAATTGAGATACCCGAGAACGACGAGGACTTCGTGCTTCTGAAGTCAGACGGTATTCCCACCTATCACTTTGCCCACGCGGTTGACGACCACCTTATGGGTACAACCCACGTTATCCGTGGTGAGGAATGGCTCCCCAGCCTTCCCAAGCATCTTCAGCTATTCCGTTATCTCGGCTTCAAGGTGCCCAAATTTATGCACATTTCCCAGATTATGAAGCTTGACGAAAACGGAAACAAGAAGAAGCTTTCCAAGCGTGATATGGGTGCAAATATGGACGATTACACCTCTATGGGATACGTTCCCGAGGCGGTGTGTGAATACGTTATGACACTTCTCAACTCCAACTACGAGGAGTGGCATATGCAGAATCCCGACAAAAGCTATAAGGAGTTCCCCTTCTCTGCAAAGAAGATGTCTGTATCGGGTTGTCTTTTCGACTATGATAAGCTGAATGACGTTTCAAAAAACGTACTGTCACGTATGACGGCAGAGGATATCACGGAAAAGGTAACCTCTTGGGCGCTTAAGTTTGATTCTGATTTCGGCGTGCTTCTTGAAAGAGACAAGGCTTTCGCCGAGAAGATTTTTGCTATCGGCAGAGGCGGAAAGAAGCCTCGAAAGGACCTTGCAACACTTAAAGATGCAAAGGGATATATGGGATTCTTCTACGATGAGCTTTTCAAGATAGAGGATGCTTATCCCGAAAGCTTTGATAAAGAGGACATAAAGAAAACACTTACTATGTTTACAGAGACCTTTGACGAGTCAGACGATATGAACGCTTGGTTTGAAAAGGTTAAGGCTATTGCCGATGCGCTGGGCTTTGCATCGGATATGAAGGCTTATAAGGCTGAACCCGAAAAGTTCCGCGGTAACGTTGCGGATATAAGTATGTTCATAAGAGTTGCGGTAACAGGCAAAATGAACGCTCCCGACCTCTACACTGTTATGCAGATACTAGGCAAAGAGAGAGTAGAAGACAGAATAAATAAAATGATAAAAGCGTTATAAAATAATGATAAATGAAGAAAATCACCTGTGATTTTCAACCTGAATTATTCATTCTTCAATCTTCATTATTCATTATTTTTCTGAAAGGAAAAAATTCATGGAAGAGACAAAAAATTTTATTGAAGAAATAATAGACGAGGACTTAGCCTCTGGCAAGGTGGAGAAGATACACACACGTTTCCCTCCCGAGCCTAACGGATACCTTCACATAGGTCATTGTAAGGCACTTGCCATCGACTTCGGTACTGCAAAGAAGTACGGCGGTATGTGTAACCTCAGAATGGACGACACCAACCCTGCAAAAGAGGACACCGAATACGTTGATGCTATAAAAGAAGATATACACTGGCTGGGCTTCGACTGGGAGGACAGATTCTTCTACGGCTCGGACTATTTCGACCAAGACTATGAATATGCTATAGAGCTCATAAAGAAGGGGCTTGCTTACGTTTGTGAGCTTTCTGCTGACGATATGGAAAAATATCGCGGAGACCTCACTCATCCGGCAGTTTCTCCTTGGCGCGACAGACCGATAGAAGAAAGCCTTGACATTTTCGAGCGTATGAAGAACGGTGAGTTCCCCGACGGAAAGTACACCCTCCGTGCAAAGATTGACCTTGCATCGGGTAACTTCTGGCTTCGTGACCCTGTTATATACAGAATAAAGCATATGCATCACCACCGCCACGGTGACAAGTGGTGTATCTATCCCACCTACGACTTTGCGCATCCCATTCAGGACGCTCTTGAGGGCATTACACATTCTCTTTGCTCTCTTGAATTTGAGATTCACCGCCCTCTTTATAACTGGGTTATAGAAAACGTAAGTGTTCCTCATACACCTCGCCAGATTGAGTTTGCAAGACTTAACATTACAAACACCGTTCTTTCAAAAAGATTCTTAAGACTCATGGTTGAAAGCGGAAGAGTTGACGGATGGGATGACCCCAGAATGCCCACTCTCTGCGGTCTCAGACGACGCGGCTATACAGGTGCTTCTATCGTTGATTTCTGCTCAAGAGTAGGTGTTGCAAAGGCTAACAGCCTTGTAGATATCCGTCTTCTTGAGGCTTGTATACGCGATGAGCTTAACGAGACTGCTACAAGACGAGTTGCGGTGCTTGACCCAATCAAGGTAATAGTTGACAACTTCCCCGAAGATAAGGAAGAAATATTTGAGCTTCCCAACCACCCTCAGCACCCCGAAACGGGTACACGTCCTATGAAGTTCACTCGTGAGCTTTACATTGATGCTGAAGACTTCGCTCTTGACCCGCCACCCAAGTTCTTCCGTATGAAGCCCGAGGGTGAGGTAAGACTTATGGGTGCATACATCGTAAAGTGCGGGGATATCGTTTTAAACGACGACGGAAGTGTGAAAGAGATTCATTGTACCGCCGACCTTGAGACAGGTAACGGAATGCCCTCTGACGGCAGAAAGGTCAAGGGTACGATACACTGGCTTTCCGCAAAGAATACTATTGATGCTGACGTTGTGCTTTATGAAAATCTTCTTACTCTTGAGGACCCCTCAAAGCTTCCCGAGGGTATGGAATACACGGATTTCTTGAACGAGAACTCCAAGACTCTCAAGCGTGCTAAGCTTGAAGCGTCGCTTCTTGATTCTAAGCCGGGTGATAAGTTCCAGTTCGTAAGACTTGGTTACTTCTGCCGTGACTCCAAAAACGAGAACACCTTCAACAGTATCGTAGGGCTCAAGGACAGTAAAGGAAAGTAATAAATAGAATAATTATAACAAGGGGGAGTGCTTTTTATAAAAGCACTCCCC
>JAZNYT010000012.1:0-16071 GCA_045594565.1 Eubacteriales bacterium | reverse complement strand
CAATTAATTGTAAATTTGCCTCTGGCAAATTATCCTTAATTCTTCAATATTCATTATTAAATATTCATTAATCTCATCTTTTCTTTATATTCTTTGTAACCTTTTCAAGTGCTTGTGCCAGTTTATCTATTTCTTCTTTAGTGTTATAGTGGGACGTACTTATTCTTATAGCGCTGTCAGAAGCTTTTGTATCAAGTCCGAAGGCTTGAAGCACGCCGCTCTTTCCCGAGTGTGATGAGCAGGCAGAGCCGCTTGACACAAATATTCCTTCGCTTGACAGAGCGTGAAGTATAATTTCACTTCTGAAGCCTGTAAGAGAGATATTGAGAATGGAAGGACAAGCCTTTTCGGGAATATTCTGCTGAAAGTCCGAAAGCCTTTCTCTTGCATATGAGTAAAGGTCAAAGAGCCTTTGCTCTCTTTCTTTATTTTGTAAAAGACCCTCTACCGATGCGCCGAAAGCGGCGATACCGATAGTATTCTCCGTACCGCTTCTCACGCCCTTTTCCTGCCCTCCGCCATAGGTATGAGGGGGGATAACGAGTCCCTTCTTTATAACGATGGCGCCAACTCCCTTCGGCGCGTGTACCTTGTGCGCCGATACCGATATGATATCTGCGCCGAGCGAGGAAAGGGAGAGCTTCTCCTTCATATAAGCCTGAACGCAATCGGAGTGCACTATTGCACGGGGGGATGCTTTCTTCACAATATCGGAAACCGCCTTCACGTCGTATATTGCTCCCGTTTCGTTGTTGGTTCTCATCACCGTTACGAGAGCAACGTTGTCGGCGTTTTCTCTCACCTCGTCAAGGTCGATTTTACCTCCCCTTGTGGAAAGGCGTACTACCTCGAAGCCTTCCTCCTCAAGCTTGTCAACGGCTTTTGAAACTGCAGGATGCTCCGAGTCGGTGGTGATTATTCTCCGCCCTGCCTTGGCATTCTTTCGGGCGGCGCCGAGGATGGCAATATTGTCGCTTTCCGTACCTCCCGAGGTGAAGAACACCTCGTCGGGACGAGCCGAAAGACTCTTTGCGACGGTCTCACGGGCAAGAGTCACCTCTTTCTCGGCACGCAGTCCCTCGCTGTGAAGGGATGAGGGGTTGCCGAAAACATCCAGCATTTCTTTTATTTTTTCTTTTGCCGACTCCGACAGAGGAGTGGTGGCGCTGTTATCAAGATAAATCATCTGTTTCCCTTAATATTTCAAGAATTTTTACTACCGCATCACGATCTCCTGCGGTATTGATTTTGTTACGCAATTCTGCTGCCCCCTTGATGCCTTTCACGTACCAGGCAATTTGTGTACGCGCTTCAAGAACGCCCTGCCTTTCACCCTTATTCGATATCGCAAGGTCAAGGTGCTTCACAATTTCTGTGAATAAGGCTTCTCCCTTCGGTATTATGGGTGGCGTGTCACCGAAAAGCCCTGCCTTTATCTCGGAAAATATCCAAGGTCTGCCAAGTGCTCCTCTTCCTATCATAAGATGGTCGCAGCCTGTGTACTCAAGCATTTTTTCAGCGCTTTCCACCGAGGTTACGTCTCCGTTTCCCACAACGGGGATTTTCACTGCCCTTTTTACGTCTCGTATGGCATCGAGATTGACGGGGGGCGCGTAAAACTGGTCTCTTGTTCTTCCGTGTACCGTTATATGAGACGCCCCTGCGCTTTCTGCCTTGAGGGCGACTTCTACGGCGTTAAGGTGTTCTTTGTCAAATCCACTTCTTATCTTAACGCTGACAGGGAGAGGATAGACCGCCTCTTTAACGCGTGATACTATTTCATATACAAGGTCAGGCTTCTTCATAAGAGCCGAGCCCTCGTGATTTTTAACTATTTTGTTTACGGGACATCCCATATTTATGTCAATCCCGTCGGGGCGGGTAGCAAGGACAAGCGTTTTAGCGCCCTCTGCCATAATTTCAGGCTCAGAGCCGAAAATCTGCAAGAGGAATGGATTTTCCTCATCACTCCGTTTCGCAAGGGTGAAGGTTTTCTTGTCGCCAAACACTACCGCCTTTGCCGAAATCATTTCACTTGTAACAATATCTGCGCCCCACCTTGAACAAATGGTACGGAAGGCGCTGTCTCCCACACCTGCCATAGGCGCAAAGAAGAGCTTCGGTCTTTTTTCTGTCATAAATCGTTCCTGCACTTGAAACTTCTTTTCTTTTGTGATATAATCACATACATAGTAATAATATCACAGATTTCGGTTTTTCGCAATAGTAAAAAAGGAGGCGGTAGAGTGAAAGGCATAAGAAACGAAAAATTTCTTGTGGCAAAAGCTAAAAAAGGCGACGGCGAAGCCTTTGGAGAGCTTGTGCGCTTTTATGAAAAGTTTGTCTACAATACTGCCTACGGCTTTCTTTTTTCTGCAGATGATGCCTTTGACGTAGCCCAAGACGCCTTTATCAAGGCGTGGCGAAGCATTGAAGGCTTTAAGGGCGATTCCGCCTTTTCCACCTGGCTTTACAGAATTACGGTGAATACCGCCAAGGACGCTATCGCCGCAAGGGCGAGAAGAAGGGAGCTTTCCTCTACCGACGATGAGGGTACTGTAATCGATGCTCCTTCGCCCGATACTCCCGAAACCGAGTACATAAAAAAAGAGAGACGGGAGGAACTTTATCGGGCTATTGACTCTCTTGACCCCGATGCTCGTGAAATAATAGTGCTCCGTGAGCTTGACGGACTCTCCTATGAGGAGATAGCAGAGCTTCTGAAAATCGAGATGGGCACAGTTAAGAGCCGTCTTTCGAGAGCGAGAAACAAGCTTTCGGAAAAGCTTGTGGAACAAAACGCGAAGTTTTTCGTCAAATAGAAAAAAGAGGAAAGGAGGGGTACTATGACCTGTGAAGAAATAAGACAAAGGCTATCTGAATACCTTGACGGCGAGTGCGACAAAAGCGAGGACGTTGCAAAGCACCTTGAGGGCTGTCCCGAATGTCAGAGGGAATATGAAAGGCTTGTCACGCTCTCAAAAAGCTTTGAGAACTTCGTGGAAGAAAGCGAAAAGAGTGTTGCCGACAGTGTGGTTGCCACAATCCGCGGAGAAAAGATGAAGAAAACACCCTTTTTCGTTCGTCATATAGGTCTTGCCGCCTCTCTTGTACTGATACTCGTTCTGGTGCTTTATACCCGTCTTTTCCCCTACAACGCAAAAGAGGAAAGCGCCGAAATAGGTGCGCCTTCAGGTGAAACGGTTACCCTTAAGGCTGAAATCCTCGATATAAAAAACAGCGCTAACCTCAAGGGCGACCTTCAATTTGCTATAAGCGATGCGTCACCCCGTGACGACGTTGAGATAGAGGAGACCGCCCCCGAAGCACCTATGGAGGAAGCGTTTGAAGCAGAAGAGCCTAAGTCGGAGCCTATGGAGTCACAGCCCGTAAAATCCGGGTCTTTCAAGGATATACAAAACGAAGCACCTGTTTTACCCGAGTGCGACAGCGTTTTCGAGTATGTTTTTCTTGAAAGCGATGGCTCGAACGCTTTTGCCATTCTTTTATCTGAATTTGAGGTGGAGCAAATTGACAGCGCCACGTTTCACGTCAAAACCCAAAGCCTTGAAAGAGTAAAGGAGCTTGTGGGAGATAACGCTCAGGTGTATTTCGAGGACGGCGTGGTAGTAGTGAAGATTAAATAAAGATAAAAAGAAAGTGTAGCCTTTAAAAGACTACACTTTTGCTTTTTTATTTACTAGGAAATTACAACTTTTTAATGTAATACTTTAATGAATATTGAAAAATCTGGTAAATTTTGCCTTGGGCAAAATTATAATTGATTGAAAATTTGCTTATAAAGCAAATTATCCAAAATTCTTCAATCTTAAATATTCATTATTCATTTTAGAAGAGTCTTTTGGACTCTTCTAAAATATCCGTCTTAAAGCTTATCGAAGGCTTTGAGTATATTCTTGAAAAAATACTTTACGCCTTTGTATTTTTTGTTGTAATAGGACTCAAAGTTGGGTGCGCTTTGCGAAAGGATATCAGAGAGCATAAATCCAAAGCCGTCAAATGCGCCGTATATGTAACCGAAGTCGTATATACGTCCGTTTATAATAAGGTCGAGAACTTCCTTGGATTCATTGTCGCGGAGATATCTCGTTTTAAGGGCGATTTCATAGAGCGTGGGTATAACCTGCTTGTAGGATTCTGCAGAAAGGGCTTCGATACAAGTACCTACAAATTCTGTATCCTTGACGGTTTTGGGTACTGCTATAACCGAGTGCTCAGCTGCCGCAGAGGAGATGTAGTTTTCCTGATGCTCGTCCCACTTGGGAAGGGGAAGGATTCCGTACTCGTCGTCGAAGTTACGAAGTGCTTCACCTGTGGGTGCACCGATTGAGGAAATTGTGAATATTGCTTTCTTTGAGTAGAAAAGATTTGGAGCGCTGTTGTTCTTGTGGTCGTAATATACTCCGTTTGTATTGTAACACATGTCATAGATGGCGGTACAAATGTTGTTTATCTTGTCGGTCTTAACCGAAATCGCCGGAACGCCATCCTCGTCTTTTTTCATGGTGGGGTTGTCAAATGCCCAAACCCAGGAGCTTATTGTACAGCCGTAGCCGAAAGCCTGTTGGAAGCCGTAGAAGTCGCCCTCTGACTTGTTACCGTCACCATCCTCGTCGATATATACATCTTTTATGAGGTTATAGAAATAATCAAAGGTCCAGTCGCCGTCCATAACTACCTCGTAGAGATTGCCCATATCGTAGGCATTGGCAAGGTTCTTATTAAAGAGCATACAGTAAGCAGTTGAAACCGCAACGTAGTTGAAGTCGGAAACCGCAAGGATACATTTTCCGTTGTAGGTCAGGTCTTCAACGTTGGAATCGGGCCACCAGGGCTTTGAGAAATCAACATTCGGTATATCGTACCAGTTGAGGAAAATGTTCTTGGTGACGATTCCTCCCGCCGATGCCGTGTGAGAGCAGAACAGGTCGAATTCGTCGGCACCCGAAAGAACCGTCTTTGTAACCCAGGGAGTAACTTCTGTGTAGGGGCCAGAAAAAGCGGTTACTATCTCGAAGTTGAAACGGTCCTCAACCGTCTTGTTTCGGTTGAATTTAGCGTCGGAAATAAGGTTTCCCTGATTTCTTTTCTCCTCCTCAACGAAATACTCGTAGGGAGCATGGCTTACAATTCTAAACTTTTTTCCTCCAAAATCGTATTCGGGAAGCTCATCATCTACTGCCGCACGCTCAGCAAAGATATCACCCTCCATAATGGGCTTTGAAGAGGGGTTTTGTGTGCCCTTGTTTTTCGTTTCTTCATCCTCACCGCAGGAGGAAAGAGTAAGAACAAGAGAGGCAAAGAGCATCACGAACGCCAAAACAAGTGATATAATTCTTTTCATTGTTTTCTCCACGTTACAAAATATTTTATTTTATGATACTATATATGAAGCGAGAAGTCAATGTTTTGAAAGGCTTTTTTATGTAAAAAAGCAACATTTTGTAATCGCTTACAATTTTATGGTCGATATAATGTTGAATTTGTATAAAACCAAAACAAGTTACAGGACAACAGGTGATTGAAAAGGGAAGTGTTTTTGTGTTTTGGTTATCGGTGTTAAGATTGTGTAAAGATTTTTTAGAAAAAGCAACGGTTTTCTTGACCTTTATTATAAATAAATGGTAAAATGAAACACTATCGAAAAAACAACGGAGATAAAAATTATGAAATGGACATCACTTAACGACCTTCGAGAAAGCTATTTGTCCTTCTTTGAATCAAAGGGACATCTTAGACTTCAGAGCTTTTCTCTTGTGCCTCAGAATGACAATTCACTTCTTCTTATAAATTCAGGTATGGCGCCTATGAAGCCTTATTTTAAGGGCACTAAGGAGCCTCCCAGAAAGAGAGTTACTACCTGCCAGAAGTGTATCCGTACCCCCGACCTTGAAAACGTAGGAAAAACCGCTCGTCACGGAACCTATTTCGAGATGCTCGGAAACTTCTCCTTCGGTGACTACTTCAAGGGGGAGGCTATTCCGTGGGCGTGGGAATTCTTAACAAAAACTCTTGAAATTCCCGAAAACCTTCTCTGGCCTTCTATCTATGAGGAGGATGACGAGGCATTTGAAATATGGACGAGAGTTGTTGGCGTACCTCGTGAAAGAGTTGTAAGAATGGGCAAGGCTGACAACTTCTGGGAGCATGGCAGCGGACCCTGTGGTCCTTGCTCCGAGATATACTTCGACAGAGGAGAGAAGTACGGCTGCGGCTCACCCGACTGCCGCCCCGGTTGTGAATGCGACAGATACATGGAGATATGGAACAACGTATTCACCCAGTTCGACAACGACGGCAAGGGCAACTATACAGAGCTTGCACAGAAGAATATCGATACAGGTATGGGACTTGAAAGACTTGCCTGCGTTATGCAGGGGGTTGACAATCTTTTCGAGGTTGACACCGTAAGAAAGATACTTGACACCGTTTGTGCCTGGTCGAATAAGGAATACGGCAAGGACTACAATACCGACGTATCTATCCGTATAATTACAGACCACATCAGAAGCTCTACCTTCATGATAGGCGACGGCGTTATGCCCTCAAACGAGGGTAGAGGCTACGTGCTCCGCCGACTTATCCGACGCGCCGCACGTCACGGAAGACTTATAGGCATTGAGGGCACTTTCCTCAATAGACTTGCGGACGTGGTTATCGAATGCAATGAAAACGCATATCCCGAGCTTGCCGAAAAGAAGGACTATATAAAGAAGATTCTTTCTATGGAGGAGGACCGCTTCAACGCTACGATAGACGCGGGACTTTCTATCCTTTCCACAATGGTAGAGAAGGCAAAGGCAGAGGGCAACACTACGCTTTCGGGAGAAGACACCTTCAAGCTTTACGATACCTTTGGATTCCCTGTAGACCTTACCCGTGAGATTATCGCAGAGGACGGACTTACTCTCGACGACGATGCTTTTAACGCTCTTATGGCAGAGCAGAAGAAGAGAGCAAGAGAAAACCGCAAGGCAGGCGGTGGCTGGGATGATACCCAAGCAAGCCTTATTGAAAATATAGAAAAGACGGAATTCCTCGGATATACCGAAACCGAGTGCGATGCAAAGGTTGTTGCCATTATAAAGGACGGCGAGCTTTGCGGAGAGGTGAGCGAGGGGGATGCTGTTATCATACTTGACAAGACCGTTTTCTACGGAGAGGGCGGCGGTCAGGTAGGTGATACGGGTACTCTCGGCGACGCTGTGGTTCTTGACACCAAGAAGAAGGACGGCGTATACCTTCACGAGTGCGAGATAAATTCTCTCGTTAAGGTGGGCGACACGCTCAAAATATCTCTTGACGCATCACGCCGTAAGGCTATAGCACGTAACCACTCGTCAGTGCATCTTCTCCAGTCGGCACTTCGACGTGTACTGGGCGACCACGTAGAGCAGGCAGGCTCATACGTTGACGATACAAGACTCCGCTTCGACTTCAAGCACTTCGGTCCTATGACGGAAGACGAAATTTCCACAGTTGAAGCACTTGTAAACGAATATATTCTTTCGGCATCTGTGGTAGAAACAACAGAAACCGATATAGACACCGCAAAGAAGATGGGCGCTACCGCACTTTTCGGTGAAAAGTACGGCGCTACCGTCAGAATGGTTAAGATGGGTGACGTTTCCACCGAGCTTTGCGGAGGAACACATCTTAAAAATACTGCCGAGGCAGGACTTTTCAAGGTGCTTTCCGAGTCCTCCGTTGCGGCAGGTATAAGAAGAATAGAGGGTACTACAGGACTTGGAGTACTGAAGCTTATAGAAGAAAAGGACGCTATCCTTTCGGAGAGTGCAGCTCTTGCAAAGGCATACGATTTTGCAGCCATACCTGCTCGTATAACGGCACTTCAGGCAGAGCTTCGCGATGCTAAGGCAGAAGCGGTAGCCCTTCGTGCAGAAATAGCGAAGTCGGCAGCAGAGGGACTTGAAAAGGCAATTGTCAAGACCGACAAATACTCACTTCTCTTTGGTGAGATAGAAGGTGCAAAGGCAGACACACTTCGCAGCGAGGGTGACAGACTTCGTGACAAGTATTCCGATATGGTAGGTGTGCTTTACACTATCGCCGACGGAAAGATTGTATTCGTGGCATTCTGCGGTAAGGATGCGGTAGCGAAGGGTGCTCACGCAGGAAATATCCTGAAGACTATCTCTCCCATTGTAGGCGGAGGCGGAGGCGGACGTCCCGACAGCGCTTCCTCCGGAGGACGCGACGTGACAAAGCTTCCCGATGCAAAAGCAGAGTTTATGAGAATAATGAATATTTAAGATTGAAGAATGAATAATTTCGGACAATTTTCCTTGCGGAAAATTCACAATTATAATGTAAATTTGCTTTAGCAAATTAACCATAATTTTTCAATATTCATTATTCAATATTCATTAAACAAAATATCTAGCTTCAAAAGGAGAATATTATGGATTGTTTATTTTGTAAGATAGCAAATGGTGATATCCCTTCAACAAAGGTGTATGAGGACGATAAGATATACGCGTTCCGCGACATAAACCCTCAGGCACCCACACATATACTCGTAATACCCCGAGAGCATATTCCCTCCGTTGACGGAGTGAATGCCGAAAACTCGGCGGTTGTGGCTCACATCTTCGAGTGTATTCCGAAGATTGCAAAGGCAGAGGGGCTCGACAAGGGCTACCGCGTTGTTTCAAACTGCGGAGACCACGCTTGTCAGAGCGTTCATCACCTTCACTTCCATATACTCGGCGGACGTCAGCTTGCCGACAGTATGGCTTAAATGGCTTACCCTGTAAAGCGAGACGAGGTAAAGGAGCTTCGTGACAGAATAAAGCTTCACCCTACGGGAGCGTATCTCTTCTGGGGCGAGGAGGAGTATCTCAAGCACTACTATCTGGAGGAGCTTCGCGCCTTTATCCGCGCCGAAGGTATGGAGGAATTCAACCGAACCTCGGTGGATTTTGAAAGAGACGGAACGCTGAAAGCTCTTGAAGAGGCGGTAGACGCACTTCCGGTTATGGCAGAGCATAAGATGGTGGAGGTGTGGGGACTAAACCTCACTACCCTCAAAAAAGACGACGAAAAAAGGCTTGTCGACCTTGTGAAGGGCGTTACAAGCGACACTGTTCTCGTAATCTTTTCAAGGGACACCGAGCTTGACCTTTGCACAAAAAAGTCGAGAGAGAGAAAGATTATAAAAGACCTATCCTCTCTTATGACCGTTACGGAATTTCCCCGTCAGAGTGAGATGAAGCTCACCTCATGGACCGACAGAATATTCAAAAACGAAGAGATTCGTATTTCGGATTTTAATATATCCAAGATGATAAAGCTCTGTGATTTCAGTATGACGAGACTCAAGAGCGAGAGCGAAAAGCTTATCGCTTATTCCAAAAGGAACGGACTTGACACAGTACCGAACGAGATTATCGACATTCTCGTTAAGTCGTCTGCCGAAAACGAGACCTACGAGTTTACCGATGCGGTAATCCGACGCCAGAAAAAAGAGGCGTGTACCATACTTGAAAATTTAAAAGGACAGAATATCGAGCCTATTGTTTTAGCATCTGTTCTTTCAAAGGCGTTTTGCGCCCTTGCGGTTGTAAAATCCGCAAGAGGAAGGATGAACGACAACGAAATCGCAGGAATAACCGGCGTTTTCCCGTGGCAGGTGAAGAGCTACGTTACAGCTTCATCCTATTGGGAGGAAAAGGACTTGAGACAGGCGATAGACTTGACCTTTCAGTGCGATATAGACCTGAAAAGCACAGGTATTGACGGATACGTTCTTATTGAAAGGCTTGTGGTGCAATCGCTATGAAAATTCCGATAAGTGAGGTCGTAATAGTCGAGGGCAAGTATGATAAGATAAAGCTTGATTCAATTCTGGATGCCGACGTTATAACCCTTGACGGCTTCGGCATATTCAAAAGCGAGGAAAAAAGGTCGCTTATCCGACGTCTGGCAAGAACGAGAGGGGTCATTGTACTTACCGACAGCGACTCGGCAGGAAGAGTAATACGAAACCACTTGAAGAGTATTACCGGCGGTGAAGGGGTGGTTGACCTTTACGTGCCCCAGATAGAAGGTAAGGAAAAGCGCAAGGAAAGTGCCTCCAAGGAGGGCTTTCTCGGTGTCGAGGGAATTGATGCCGACGTAATAAGAGGACTTTTTGAAAAATACCGTGCCTCTGAAAAAAAGCGGGGGGATATAACCAGAACACGCTTTTTTGAGGACGGATATATGGGAGGAGAGGGGTCAAAGGAAAGGCGTGAGCGCCTTGCCGAAAGGCTTTCCCTTCCGAGAAAAATAAGCACAACGGCACTTCTTTCGGCGGTAAATATGCTTCTGACAGAAGAAGAATATACTAAGATTTGTGAGGAACTGAAATGATAAAAAGTATGACAGGCTACGGCAGAGCCGTCCTTGAAACAGAGGGAATGGAGCTGACCTTTGAAATAAAAAGCGTCAACAACCGTTACCTTGATACCTCTGTGAGACTTCCCCGTGCCTACGGATATCTTGAGGATAAGATAAAGAAGGAGATAGGACTCCATACCACAAGAGGCAAGGTGGATGCATACCTTGGAATCAACGTGCTTGAGGACAGCGAAACGAAGGTATCGGTAAATCACGCGCTCCTTGAAAGCTATCTTGCGGTCTTCCGCGAGGTGCAGGAAAAGTACTCGCTCCGTGACGATATAGGTGTTTCGGTGGTAACAAGACTCCCCGACGTTCTCGGTACAAGAAGCGGTGAGGAGGACGAGGAAAGAATGGCAGCCATTGTTCGTGGGGTTATGGACAAGGCTCTTTCCGACTATGATTCTATGCGCGAAGCCGAGGGTAAAAAGCTCTTTGACGATATAAACGAAAAGCTTGACCGCATAGAAGAAATAAGAAACGAAATAAAGGCACTCTCCCCCGAGTCGGTTAAGGCTTACGAGGAAAGGCTGAAGGCTCGCATCGAGGAGCTTCTCGGAAACACCGCCTACGATGAAACGAGAGTCATTACCGAGGTGGCACTCTTTGCCGACAAGGTTGCGGTAGACGAGGAAATCACAAGACTTGCAAGTCATCTCTCCCAGTTCCGTTCCATAATGAAGGGAAATGCCCCCGCAGGACGTAAGCTCGACTTCCTCACACAGGAGATAAACCGCGAGGTCAACACAATCGGTTCAAAGTGTCAGGAGCTTGAAATAACCCGTCTTGTGGTTGAGGCAAAGAGCGAGATTGAGAAGATACGTGAACAGATACAAAATATTGAGTAAATTTCTTTGTCTTTTTCCGTTTTGCGTCGCTACTTACTCGACTCGGCATCGTCGCTTTACGCTTTGTAAAGCATCCTCGCCTCGCTCGTGTGCACTCGCCAAGCGAAAAAATACTTTGAAATTTCAAACGGTTTTACATTTACAAAACATAAAATTATAAAAGTTTTTGAAAGAGAGTTTGAAAGATAAAATTTATGAAAATGTTGTCTTTAGGATTAGGTAACATGGTTGCCTCAGACAGGATAGTATGTATAGTATCACCTGACACGGCACCTGTGAAAAGACTTGTACAGGATGCAAAGGACGAGGGCAGAGCCATTGACGTAACGGGAGGAAAGAAGACCCTTTCGGTAATCCTCACCGACTCCGACCACGTTATTCTTTCTAAAATAACGCCCCAAAGGCTGAGGGAAGCCTTAAATCGTGATGACGAGAGAGAAATAGAGGAATAGGAATATGAAAAAAAGAGGAAAGGTACTTATAGTATCGGGCTCTGCGGGAAGCGGAAAATCAACGGTGCTCACCCCTTTTAAGACAGGTGAGATAGAGCCCTTCAGGTTTTCGGTTTCGGCTACCACAAGAGCACCCAGACCCGGTGAGGTTGACGGAAAGGACTATCTTTTCGTTACCCGCGAGCGTTTTGAGGAAATGATAGAAAAGGGTGAGCTTATAGAGCACACCGTTTTCAACAACAACTACTACGGCACTCCGAAAGCACCCCTTGAAAGAATGATTGAGGAGGGGCAGATAGTAATACTTGAAATTGAGGTGGACGGTGCCGAGCAGATAATGTCGCTTTTCGATAAGAATGATTTAATATCGGTTTTCCTGTCACCCCCCGACTATAAGACCCTTGAAAAGAGACTTCGAGGCAGAGGAACAAACACAGAGGAGGATATCCTCGACAGGCTTGAAAGAGCCAAGGTGGAGCTTGGTTTTGCTAAGCTTTATCAGCACATTTTATTTAATTTCAATGACCGTGCCTCCGACGTTACCGACGCTATCATAAGGATAACGAAGGGCGAGAGTGTGGAGGATCTTGATTTGTATTGTGAAAGTGCAGCAGCACTTTTTGATAAATTTTATAAATGAAAAAGTTAAAAGGAGATATAAAGCCATGATGAACGAACCTTCAATCGAAAAACTTACAAAGAACGGTCTCAACCGTTATCAGGTGTGCATTGCCACCGCAAAGATTGCCCGTGAGATAATCGATGAGTACAACGAGGAGGCTGCAAGAATTGCCGCAAGCTCCGACTCTCTCAGCGTTAAGCGCCCCGTACACGATGATAAGCCCGTAAAGACTGCGGTACACGCTATCGACAGAGGCGACTATAAGGTTAACGTGCCCGAGCATAGCGGCGAAGAGGTTATTTACGGAAACGAGTAAAGCATACCCACAGGGTATGCAGCGATATAAATCCTTTTAGGATTTGCGATATAGCTTTGACATTTGTGATGTATCTTCGATGCGAGATGCCCTGCGGAGCGTGAGTGATTTATGTCATATCGCAACCGACCGTAAGGGAGGTTATATCGAATTATGCAGAGCAAAATATATCGAGTTTGCATTTCCATAAACATATCGTAAAGAGTCATCAATTCATCAAAGAAGCCCAAGGGCTTTTTTGTTTTCAACGTTGTAAGCGATAACACCCAAAAAGAGGTAAAATATATCGAATATTGCTTGACAATAAGGTGACATATAGTGTATAATCACTATATATATCTAAAGAATATTTTTTCAAAGGCAGGGCGGTAAAATGACAGCTATAATCAATGCTACTCTCGTTATGAGAGACCATTTTATTCCAAACGGCGTTCTTCTTATCGAGGACGGCAAAATAGTGGATTTTGGTGAAAAGAGACTTCTCAAGGTGCCTGAAGGCTGTGAGATAGTCGATGCCGAGGGACTCTGGGTGGGACCCGGTTTTGTTGATATACATACCCATGCAGGAAACAACGTTTTCTTCAACGATGACCCCGTCGTTGCGGCAAAGGCACATCTTGCTCACGGTACAACAACCGTGCTTCCCGCACTTTACTACAATATGAATACCGAGGCTTACGTTAAGGCTATCGGCATTATTCGCGAGGCTATGAAGAAGCCTGAATGTAAAAATATTGCAGGTCTCTACATGGAAGGTCCTTACCTCAACCCCAAGTTCGGTTGCGAAAGAGAAAAGAATCCCTGGAAGGACCCTGTTAATCCCGAAAGATATATGCCTATCATTGAGGCGGCAGGGGACCTTGCGCGTGCATGGGCTCTTGCTCCCGAAAGAGAGAACATTCTCGACTTCGTTCTCGACGTTAAGAAGGCTAACCCCAATGCAGTATTCACAGTAGCACACAGTGAGGCGGAGCCCGAGCAGATCGAGGCGATAATTCCCTACGGACTGAGGATCGGCACACACCACCTCAACGCTACGGGTACTCTCGAGAAATACCCCGAATGCCGTACACCTTGCGTTGACGAAACTGTAAATTATAACAGCTCGATTTATGCAGAGCTTATCTGCGATAGCCGCGGAATACACGTTGACCCATATCTCCTCAGACTTGTGAGAAAGATAAAGGGCGACGACAGAATCATTCTTATTTCCGATGCGTTCGCTTGTGACGGACCTGTGCCCGAGGGATATGAGGACGTTGACGATATCAACTTCGACTTCCAGGGTGAGATTGCAGGCTCTAAGATGACGCTTGACATTTCTTGCCGTAATATGATAAAGCACACAGGTGCATCTCTTGTTGACGTGTTCAAGTTTGCATCCTACAACCCTGCACGTGCCGTTGGCTTCTATGACAGAGGCGAGATAGCGCGTGGCAAGAGAGCAGACTTCGTATTCGTTGATGCCAAAATGGGCGTTCACGGCGTAATGTTCGAGGGGGTAATGGAAAAATGAAGCTATATACAATAAAGAGATGGACAGGCAAGTGGGAGGATGTCCCAAGCCTTGACATAAACGAAAAATATCGTCTGACCCCCGATACCGTTTCGGCAACGGCACAAATAGCATACGATGACGAGAATATCTACGTCAGACTGGAAACCGAGGAATACGAGCACAGAAACGTAGAAATGCCTCCCTTTGGAGAGCCTTGTCAGGATTCTTGTCTTGAATTTTTCTTCTCACCCATCGAGGGAGATAAAAGATACTTCAACGTCGAAGTAAATTCTAATTTGTGCTTTTACGTAGGAATGGGACATTCCATAGAAGACCTTGTAAGAATTATTCCCGAAAACGGATACGATATTTTTTCACCGAAGGTAGAGATGAAAGAGGGAGGCTGGTCGGTAGAGTACAAGATACCTGCCGAATTCGTAAAGCTTTTCTTCCCTTACTTCAGTCTTTACGCAGGTAAGAAGATGAGGGCAAACTGTTACAAGTGTGCGGACAAAACAACACCCCCCCACTATCTGTCATGGAATCTTGTTGAGGGTGAAAAGTATATCTTCCATAAGAGCCATTGCTTCGGCGAGATGATATTTGAATAAGTAAACAAAAAAATATATAAAAGGAGAATAACAATGGATTACGTTAAGTTCGACCCCGCAACAAAATTTAATTTTAACCCCGCAGAATTTGTTCCTTTTAAAGACAAAGAGGTTTGCGACAGAGTTCGTAAGCTCAGCGGAACAGACCTTGAAAAGAGAGAGGCTTGGTGGCATCCCGAATTCGAGGTTAAGGTAATGATGAACCCTCATCCCGTTCTCATTTCCACTCTCTTCACACGTCTTAAGGCGGCAAGTGAAGCAGGCAGAAAGTTCACTATGATTCTCGGTAACCCCGAGCCCGACACCTACATTCCTCTTGCACAGCTTATCAACTACTTTAAGGTTGACTGTTCGAAGGTACATATCTTCGCAGAGGACGAGTGGGCTGACCAGGACGGCAACATCGCTCCCGAAACATACGATGCAGGATTTGTTCATTCTATGATCAAGTATCTTGTAAATCAGATCGACCCCAAGCTTCGTATGCCCATGGAAAACGTACACTACCCCACCAACGCTAATATCAACGATTACTCCAAGATAATCAACGATATTTCCGAGGGCGGTGCAGATATCATCTCCACCTCACCCGGATGGACAGGCCACGTAGCATTCGTTGACCCCATTCCTGAATTCATCGGAAGCGGCGACATCGAAGAATGGCTGAGCCAGCCTGCAAAGTTTGTAACACTTCATCCTATGACTATCCTTCAGAACTCTCTGAACGGTACATTCGGACAGTCAGGTGACATTGCAAACGTACCTCCTAAGGCTGCAACAATCGGTCCTATCGACGTTATGCGTGCTAAGGAGCGTATCGAGGTTCATGCACTTGCAACAAACGGCACATTCTCATCTTGGCAGAGAATGACCTCTCGTCTTGTAACACACGGACCTGTTACACCTTACGTTCCCAGCTCAATGCTTCAGACAAAGAAGACTCAGGTTTACATCAGCGAAGAACTCGCTGCTCCCTTCGAGTGCTGGGAAAAGGTTGGTTATTAAGCCATATTGACATTTGTCAGCTTTAAGTCCGACGGCAATTTAATCAAACGCATAGAAACCGACGGATACTCTCCGTCGGTTTCTATGTAATTGAAAATTGAAGATTGAAGAATTAAGGTCATTTTGGCTTTGCCAAAATCACAATCAATTATAATTTTGCTTCGCAAAATTTACCTTAATTATTCAATATTCATTATTCAATATTCATTAAAAACAGTTTTCGGTTTTAGCCAAAATATCAAGCTTACAAAAAAGGATTATACTATGAATTTAATGGGAATAGATATGGGCACCACC
>JAZNYT010000011.1:0-13268 GCA_045594565.1 Eubacteriales bacterium | reverse complement strand
GCTAATTTTTCTTCCTTGCTATGGCTATTATTCGTTCCACCTTTTGGTCTTCCCATTATTATCATCTCCTTTTCCTTTAGTATAGCATAAAAAACGATGGTAGACACTTTTTTTGTGTCTACCATCATTTTATCACTTCAGGATTTTTAAAATCCTCCTCTTTTGAATTTTAATATAACGAATATTCTCGCGAGCCTTATATCTCAAGTGTTGCCACAAGGGGCATATGGTCGGAAACTCTCACCTTATGCACGTTGCAGGAAATCTTCTTGAATTCCTTCGAAACGAAGATGTGGTCTATTTTACAGTAGCGGTAGTTCTTGAGGTTTTCCGCAATATTCGCATCGTGTGTCCAAGAGGGGAAGGTGTGCTGATATCCTTCTCCGTCGGGAGTGATAGCCGTAAGACGCTCGGTTATTTTATTGAAAAGCACGTTTGAGGGACGCATATTGAAGTCACCCATAAGAATGATGGGACCCTCTGTTTCGTCGATTACTCGACAAAGAGTATTGATAGCATTCTGGCTTTCCGCAACGGTAAGACCTACGTGTACCTGTAAAACCGTAATGCCCCCTGCAATATCAAGCTTAACCTTTGCAATACCTCTCGTCTCGTAGTAGCCCTCCTCGTCCTTTATTTCGGGGTCGGGAATACCGATAACCTCACTCGAAAGGATAGGATACTTGGAAATAACGGCGTTACCGTAGTCGCCTCTGTTGTCAAAGTGAATAGCCTTTCCGAAATAGTGATTGGAAAGTCCTGTAAACTCAGCAAGGAACTTCGTCTGGTCACACGCACAGTTCAAGTTATATTTATCTACGTATTGCTTCTCGTACTCGTTGATTTCGTTGATACCGCAGAAGTCGGGATTTACGTCCTTTATAACCTCAGCACACTTGGAAAGGTCGGTTATAGCACCGCCGTGCTCGTTTATGTCTGCGTCGTTTTTGTAGTATCTTCCGCTTGCTACGTTATAGGTCATTATATTAAGCTTCATTTTGTTTTTCCTCCTGATTTTTTTATGATTGTACACCCAAATAGTACGATAGTCAATAGTTTTTTTGAACAAAAGGAAAGAAAAACACTATAAATGGATAAGATAGTATAATAAGCCCTGAATATATGAGAAATTCAGAGATAAAACCCTTCAAAGCGAGGAAAAATTATGGAAGAAAAAAACAAGTTCAAGCCTTACGTTCCGTCGGAAAAATCACCCCCGGAGCTCACCGTCACCTCAATAATTTCGGGCGTTCTTCTGGCGGTAATATTCGGTGCGGCAAACGCGTATCTGGGACTTCGTGTAGGTATGACGGTATCTGCCTCTATCCCCGCCGCCGTCATTGCAATGGGTGTTATTCGAGTTGTAATGAGGAAAAATTCAATTCTCGAAAGTAACGTGGTACAGACCGTCGGTTCAGCAGGAGAATCCCTTGCGGCAGGTGCAATATTCACACTCCCTGCCCTCTACCTGTGGGCAAAGGAGGGACTTATGGAAACGCCGAGCCTTCTTGAGATAACCCTCATTGCACTTTTGGGCGGGCTTCTCGGCGTATTCTTTATGGTGCCACTCCGTCGTGCTCTCATTGTAAAGGAGCATGGGGTACTTCCTTACCCCGAGGGACAGGCGTGCGCTGAGGTGCTTCTTGCCGGTGAGAAGGGAGGCTCCTCTGCAAAGACCGTCTTTTCCGGTATGGGCTTCGGGGGGCTTTTTAAGTTTATTATAGACGGATTAAAGATCGTTTCGGGCGAGGTTTCAATTTTGGGAAATGCCGAGACCTACCCCGCATCCTTTGGAACACAAATTTATCCTGCCGTTATGTCGGTGGGGTATATTTGCGGACCGAGAATTTCCTCTTATATGCTTGCCGGTGGCGTTGTGAGCTGGCTCGTTTTAATACCTCTCATTGTGATTTTCGGATCTGCCATTACTATGTATCCCGTAACCGATAGTACCATTGGTGAGCTCTTCCTGACAGGGGGAGCAAGCTCTATCTGGGGAAACTACGTCAGATATATCGGCGCAGGGGCACTCGCGGCAGGGGGAATTATAAGCCTTCTGAAGTCACTTCCTCTTATTGTACGCACATTTTTCCACGCCATGAAGGGACTGTCCTCGGGCGGTAACGCTTCAAACGAGCGCACCTCGCACGATATAAATATTAAAATCGTTCTTGTTGCAATACTCATCTTGACCCTTCTCGTATGGCTCATTCCCGCAATTCCTGTGTCTCTCATTGGTGCTATTATCGTCGTTATTTTCGGCTTCTTCTTTGCAACGGTCTCCTCCCGTATGGTAGGACTCGTAGGAAGCAGTAACAATCCCGTTTCGGGCATGTCTATTGCAACTCTCCTTATCGCAACTCTTATCCTGAAGCTTACAGGTGAGGCGGGGGCAACGGGTATGCAGGCGGCTATTGCCATCGGCTCGATTATTTGTATCGTTGCCGCAATTTCGGGTGATACCTCTCAAGACCTGAAAACCGGATATCTCCTTGGTGCCACGCCGAGAAAACAGCAGATAGGCGAAATTATCGGTGTAGTGGCTGCCTCTCTTGCCATCGGTGCAACTCTCAACCTTCTTGACACCGCTTTTGGCTTTGGCGGGGACGAGCTTGCAGCACCTCAGGCGACCCTCATGAAGATGGTTATTGAGGGCATTATGGGAGGCGCGCTTCCTTGGTCTCTCATTTTCGTAGGCGTAGCTCTTGCGGTAGTTGCCGAAATGCTCGGTATTCCCGTACTCCCCTTTGCTATCGGTGTTTATCTCCCCGTACAGCTTAACGCATGTATAATGGTGGGCGGTCTTGTACGTCTTTTTACCAACAGAATAAAGAATGAAGAAAAGAGGAAGAGCACTACGAATAACGGTATCCTTTTCTGCTCGGGTATGATAGCGGGAGAGGGACTCGTCGGTATTCTCCTTGCCGTTCTTGCAATATTCGGCGTAGGCAAGATGATAGATTTATCGGGAACGTTCAGCTTTTCACCTCTTGTATCGGGTATCGTCTCTTTGACTTTTTTTGCGATAATCGTTTTAACACTCGTCAGATTTTCACTTGGTGGCAAAATAAAAACGGTCAAATAAATTTTAAAAAATTCTTGACATTTTTACTTTATTGTGCTAAAATACCTCTATCATCTAAATGCGTTGAGCAGAAACAAGTAGGAATTCAGTATGTGCCTCAAGAGAGTTGTCGGTTGGTGCGAGACAACGGCAGTCTGTTTTTCGAATACATTTTGTTAGCAGTGCACCGAAAGGAAACGAGTAGGCTGCAACGGGAGTTCCCGTAACAGAACAAGGGTATAGCAAGTACCCGTAAAGGTCGAAGCTGTGAAGCTTTGGCGAACAGAGGTGGTACCACGGTTTTGAAGAAATCGTCCTCTTTGAAAAAAGAGGACGTTATTTTTTTCCATTGGATTTCGTTCTCTTCCTTGCAAAATAAAAAAAGAAAGAAGGGATTTTAAATGGAAACACAAATTCTTACAAGCGTAATGCTTGTAATATTCTTCGCCGTAATGATAGGCGTCGGACTCTATTGCAGAAAACACTCAACAAACGTTGACGGCTTCGTACTAGGTGGCAGAAGCGTCGGACCTTGGCTCACCGCCTTTGCGTATGGCACAAGCTACTTCTCGGCAGTTATCTTCGTAGGATATGCGGGACAGTTCGGCTGGGCGTTCGGTATGGCGTCCACCTGGATAGGTCTTGGAAATGCATTTATCGGCTCACTTCTTGCATGGGTAATTCTCGGCAGAAGAACGAGAGTTATGACAAAGCACCTCGAAAGCAAGACCATGCCCGAGTTTTTTGAAAAGCGTTACAACTCAAAGGCGCTTAAGGTCGTGGCTTCATTCATCGTTTTCGTATTTCTCATTCCTTACACCGCATCCCTCTACAACGGACTTTCCAGCCTTTTTAATATGGCGTTCGGACTTCCTTACTGGGTGGTAATTGCAGTTATGGCAGTGCTTACCGGAATTTACGTAATATACGGCGGTTATATGGCAACTGCTATCAACGACTTTATTCAGGGAATCATAATGCTTGTAGGCATCATTGCGGTAATTGCAGCGGTCATTAACTCACAGGGTGGATTTATTGAAGCATACACCAAGCTTGCACAACTTGAAAGTGACGTTATGCCTGGCGCATTCGCGTCGTTTGTAGGTCCTAATCCCATATTTCTTTTCTTTGTAGTAATGCTCACCTCTCTCGGTACTTGGGGACTTCCTCAGATGGTCGGTAAGTTCTACTCCATCAAAAACGAGGAGTCTATAAATAAGGGAACTATCATTTCAACAATATTCGCTATTATCGTTGCAGGGGGCTGTTACTTCCTTGGTGGCTTTGGCAGACTCTTTGACAGCGAGACTTTGTATGTCGGCGGAAAGCTTATGAATGATAAAATCATTCCTACGATGCTTTCAAATCTATCTCCTATAATAATTGCAATAGTTATTGTACTTGTTCTAGCGGCATCAATGTCAACCCTTTCATCTCTTGTACTTACGTCAGCATCAACTCTCACTCTTGACGTTATCGCTCCCGCAACAAAAAAGGAAATGACCGAAAAGAAAAAGCTTTTCACTCTACGTCTTTTCATAGTGTTCTTCATAGTTGTTTCGGCGGTTATTGCGATAGTTAAGGATATGTTCCCGGGCTTTACCTTCATTGCGCAGATGATGGGTGTATCGTGGGGCGCTCTTGCAGGCGCATTCCTTGCTCCCTTCCTCTACGGACTTTACTCGAAGAGGGTTACAAAGGCGGCGGTTCTTTGTTCCTTTATATTCGGTACCGGAATTGAAATAATTCAGCTTTTAAAGGACTTTGGACTTTTCACTATAGATGGAGGATTTTTAGGGTTTGTATTTACAAACTCTCTCTACTCTGGTGTATTTGCAATGATTGGCGGTCTTATTATTGTTCCTATTGTCAGCCTCTTCACTCCGAAGCTTGATAAAGAGGAAACAGATAAAATGTTCTCCTGCTACGAAGTAGAGGTCAAGGTTTACTCAAAAGAATCACTTGGAAAATAATTATAAAAAGGATACGTAAAAAATGCCTATTACAGAAATTTTACAAAAAAACGCAGACATTTATCCCAACGACGTAGCTCTCGTTGAGATAAATCCCAAATTTGAAAGACAGCGCACCTCCTGGCGTGAGTACTCGCTCATAGAGACGAATCAACGCGAGGTGTACCGTAAGGAGATTACCTGGCAGGACTTTAACTGTAAGGCTAACCGCTTTGCAAACCTTCTTCTGTCAAGAGGTATCAAACGTGGCGATAAGGTGGCTATTCTTCTTATGAACTGTCTTGAATGGCTTCCGATTTACTTTGGAGCTCTCAAAGCGGGTGCTATGGCGGTGCCTCTCAACTATCGTTACACAGGTGACGAAATTAAGTACTGTCTCGACTTATCTGACGCCGACGTTCTTGTTTTCGGTCCCGAATTCACAGGACGTGTGGAGGAAATTTGCCATAAAGCAAAGAAGGTAAAGACATGGCTTTACGTTGGTGAGGATTGTCCTACCTTCGCGGAAAGCTACGAGGAGCTTGTAGAGTACTGCTCATCAAAGGCTCCTAAAATCAAGCTTACCGACGACGATGATGCGGCAATATATTTTTCATCGGGAACAACAGGCTTCCCCAAGGCAATTATACATAAACACAGAAGTCTCATGCACTCGGCAATGACCGAGCAGAATCACCATTCACAGACAAAGGATGACGTATTCCTTTGCATTCCTCCTCTCTACCATACGGGTGCGAAGATGCACTGGTTTGGCTCGTTCCTTGTGGGAGGACGTGCGGTGCTTCTCAACGGTATTAAGCCCGAGTGGATATTGCAGGTGGCCTCCGAGGAAAGATGCTCTATAGTATGGCTTCTCGTGCCCTGGGCACAGGACTTGCTTGATGCTATCGAGCGAGGCGATATAAAGCTTGAGGACTACGACCTGTCCGCTTGGCGTCTCATGCATATAGGCGCTCAGCCTGTACCACCAAGTCTTGTTAAGCGCTGGAAGGGCTATTTCCCTCACCATGCATACGATACCAACTACGGTCTCTCCGAGTCGATAGGACCGGGTTGTGTTCACCTGGGCGTTGAAAACGAGCATAAGGTAGGCGCTATCGGAAAAGCAGGCTACGGCTGGCAGACAAAGATAGTTGACGAAGAAAGAAACGAAGTGAAGCGTGGCGAGGTAGGAGAGCTTGCGGTTAAAGGACCCGGTGTCATGACTGCCTACTACAAGGACGAAAAGGCTACCGCCGAGGTACTTTCCGACGGTTGGCTCTTTACGGGAGATATGGCAGAGGAGGACGAGGACGGATTTATCTGGCTGGTTGACCGAAAGAAGGACGTTATCATATCGGGTGGTGAAAACCTCTACCCCGTACAGATTGAGGACTTCCTCCGCCGTCACGATAAGATAAACGACGTTGCAGTCATTGGGCTTCCCGACCCGAGACTTGGCGAAATCGCCGCCGCAATCATTCAGGCAAAAGAGGGCGTAGAAATAACAGAGGAGGAGATTCAGGACTTCTGTCTTGACCTTCCCAGATACAAGAGACCCCACAAGATAATATTTGCAGACGTACCCCGTAACCCAACGGGTAAAATCGAAAAGCCCAAGCTTCGCCGTATATACTGCGGTGAAAGCCTTGTAGCAAAGCAGAATGAAATTAAAAACGTGTAAAAAGGGAGAAAAGAAAATGAAAAAATTACTGCTTGGAAATGCGGCAGTTGCAAGAGGTGCCTATGAGGCGGGCGTAAACGTTGTGTCCTCATACCCCGGCACTCCTTCTACCGAAATAACAGAAGAAATAGTTAAGTTTGAAGAAATATATGCAGAATGGGCACCTAACGAAAAGGTTGCAGCCGAGGTGGCAATCGGCGCATCCATCGGCGGGGCTAGAGCTATGAGCTGTATGAAGCACGTAGGTCTCAACGTTATGGCAGACCCTGTATTCACAGTAAGCTATACAGGTGTCAACGGCGGACTCGTTTTCTGCGTAGCAGACGACCCGGGAATGCACTCCTCACAGAACGAGCAGGACTCCCGCCACTATGCCAAGGCTTCCAAGATTATGATGCTCGAGCCCTCCGATTCTGCAGAGTGCCGCGATATGACGAAGGCGGCGTTCGAGCTTTCAGAAAAATTCGATACTCCTGTATTTATCCGTCTCTCCACAAGAGTTTCCCACTCACAGAGCCTTGTAGAGCTTCACGATAGGGAAGAGGTTGGAGTTAAGGACTACGAGAAGAATATCGGCAAGTATGTTATGATGCCTGCCAACGCTATAAAGCGTCACGTTGTGGTTGAGGACAGAATAAAGGCACTCACAGAGTTTGCCGAGGAATCCGATATCAACGTTGTTGAATCGAACGGCTCGAAGATTGGTGTTATCACCGCAGGTATCTCCTATATGTATTCAAAAGAGGCACTTCAGGACAAAGCCGATTTCTTGAAGCTTGGTATGGTTTATCCCCTCCCCGAAAAGAAGATTCTCGACTTTGCTAAGAGCCACGATAAGCTTTTCGTGATTGAGGAGCTTGACCCCGTAATCGAGGAGCACGTAAAGGCGCTCGGCGTTGAGGTTATAGGCAAAGAAGCATTTACACTCCTTGGTGAGTACACTCCCGCAATGATAAGGAAGGCGGTGCTTGGCGAGGACGCTCCCGAAAGCAAGACCATCACCGAAACAATTCCCGTTCGTCCTCCCGTAATGTGTGCAGGCTGTCCTCACAGAGGCACCTTCTACGTACTCAAAAAGCTCGGTCTTGTAGTATCGGGCGACATCGGATGCTATACTCTCGGTGCAACACTTCCTCTTCAGTCGGTTGACACCACCATTTGTATGGGCGCATCTGTTTCGGCGGCACACGGTATGGCAAAGGCGAGAGGTGCTGAATTTAATAAAAAGCTTGTATCTGTCATCGGCGATTCCACCTTTATGCATTCGGGTATAACAGGACTTATCGATATAGTTTACAATAAAGGCAACAATACCGTTATCATTCTCGACAACTCCATCACAGGTATGACCGGACATCAGGATAACCCCACAACAGGCTATACCATAAGAGGAGAGGAAACAAAACAGGTAAATCTTGTAACTCTTTGTAAGGCTGTCGGCATTGACAATGTTGTGGTTGCTGACCCCTTCGACGTTAAGAGCTTTGAAAAGATTGTAAAGGCAGAGGTAGAGAGGGAAGAGCCATCTGTAATTATTGCTGGACGCCCCTGCGCACTTCTTAAGAGTGTAAAATACGAGGGTGTTTGCAAGATAACCGATAAATGCCGTAACTGTAAGATGTGCATGAAGCTTGGCTGTCCTGCGATTACCGTAAGAGAGGGCAAGGTAGTAATTGATGCAACTCAGTGTAACGGATGCGGACTTTGTATAAACGTTTGTCCTTTCGGTGCTATCGAAAAGGAGGAAAGATAAAATGACTAAGAACATAATGATTGTAGGCGTAGGCGGACAGGGTACACTCCTTGCAAGCCGAATACTTGGTAATACAGTTATAAACGAAGGCTACGACGTAAAGGTTTCAGAGGTTCACGGAATGAGCCAGAGAGGCGGAAGCGTTGTAACATACGTAAAGTATGGAGATAAGGTTTATTCCCCCATCGTGGACAAGGGTGAGGCGGATATTATTCTCGCCTTCGAGCTTCTTGAAGCATACCGCGCACTTCCTTATCTCAAAAAGGGCGGAAAAATTATAGTAAACAATCAGAAGATAGACCCCATGCCCGTAATTTCGGGACTTGCTGAATATCCCGAAAATATTACCGAAAAGCTCGGCGACGCTACTGTCGTTGACGCCCTCTTCCTTGCAAAAGAGGCAGGTAACACCAAGGCGGTAAACGTTGTTCTTATCGGCGTTATGGCAAAGAGCACTGATATACCTTATGAAAAGTGGGTAGAGACTATAAAGACAACAGTACCTCCCAAATTCCTTGAAGTAAACTTACGTGCATTCGATCTTGGATATAACTTATAAAGGAGGAGATTTTTATGTCAATGTGGCAACCCGAAATTGAATCTATGCCTCGTGCAGAGCTTGAAAAGCTCCAGAGTGAAAGACTCGTGGCACAGGTAAAGAGAATGTATGAAAAGGTAGAGCTTTTCAGAAAGAGAATGGACGAAAAGGGACTTACTCCCTCGGATATCCACGGAATAGAAGATTTACATAAGCTTCCCTTTTCCTATAAACAGGACCTCAGGGACTATTACCCCTACGGACTTTTTGCAACTCCTATGTCCGAGATAAGACGTGTACACGCCTCCTCTGGTACAACGGGTAAGCAGATTGTTGTAGGATATACCGACAACGACCTTGATATGTGGGCTAACTGCTTTGCAAGAATGCTTGCGGCAACGGGTGCGGATGAAAATTCCTTCGTACACGTCGGCTACGGTCTCGGACTCTTCACAGGTGGCTTCGGTGCGCACGACGGCGCAGTTAAAATGGGAGCAACAGCTATCCCCATTTCGGCAGGTAATACCCAGCGTCAGATACAGACGATGATTGACTTCGGCTCGACAGTTCTTTGCTGTACCCCATCTTACGCTATGTATCTCGGTGAAGCTATCGAGGAAATGGGCGTAAAGGACAAGCTTTCTCTTAAAGCCGGTATCTTCGGTGCAGAGCCCTGGACTGAAGAAATGAGACGTCAGATAGAAGAAAAGCTCAATATCAAAGCATACGATATCTACGGTCTTTCCGAAATTATGGGACCGGGTGTTTCTTATGAATGTGAATACCAGTGCGGTATGCACGTTTGCGAGGACAACTTTATTCCCGAAATCATCGACCCCGATACAGGCGAGGTACTTCCAAAAGGTGCACAGGGTGAGCTTGTATTCACTACTATCACTAAGGAAGGATTCCCCCTTATCCGTTACAGAACAAGAGATATATGTTCTCTTAATTACGAACCTTGCAAGTGTGGCAGAACTCACGTGAGAATGAATAAGCCTCAGGGAAGAACAGACGATATGCTCATTATCCGAGGAGTCAACGTATTCCCCTCACAGATTGAGGAGGTACTTCTTAAGGTTGGCGGCGACGTTACACCTAACTACCAGATTGTTGTTGACAGAGTAAACAATAACGATACCTTCGAGGTGAAGGTGGAAATGAGTGAGGAGCTCTTCACCGACGGAGTTAAGGGAATAGAGAGAGTAGAGAAGACTATTTCCGAGAATCTTCGTTCAACTCTCGGCATAGGTCCCAAGGTTACTCTCGTTAACCCCAAATCCATTGTCAGAAGCGAAGGCAAGGCAAAGAGAATAATAGATTTAAGAAAGCTCAGCTAAAGGAGGAAGAAAAATGTTTATAAAACAACTTTCCGTATTTGTAGAGAACAAAGTGGGCAGACTTGAAGCAATCATTGATGCCATCGGTAAAAACGGTATCAATATGAGAGCACTTTCTATTGCGGACACAACCGATTTCGGAATACTCAGAGTTATTGTAGACGATACAGATAAAGCGAAAAAGTGTCTTCAGGAAATAGGAGTTATCGCAAAAGCTACCGACGTTATTGCGGTATATATCGACGATAAGGCAGGCGGACTCGCAGAGGTACTGGGTGACCTTACGGAAGAGGGCATCGGCGTTGAATATATGTACGCCTTTCTCGCTCGCGACACCTCAAAGGCTTTGATGGTACTCAAAGCCGACGATGAGGAAAAGGCGGAAAAGGTACTTCGAGCAAAGGGTGTTGAAATGCTCGACCCGAAGGATTTATAAGATAAAAGAATTGAGATACTTCTTTTTTTGAAGTATCTCAATTTTTTTTATTACATAGGAAATTGCATCGCAACTCATTGTAAAAAACAAAGTCTACCTATAAAAACGTGAGCGTTAGCGAACATCAGTTGCCGAAGGCGACTTTTCTATAAAAAGTACTCTCCCCTTGAATAAGTAAATTCAATTTTCAATTAAAATATAGAAACGCCGGGGTCGTCAACGATGACGTCGAGTGAATATTTACCTGTAAAGGTATCCTCTCGTCTGAACCACTTGCCTCTTGTAAAGTCAGGGAATTCAACAGGTTGTGAGCCTTTGTTTATGGAAGCCTCCGAAAGAGGACCTACAGCGAGAAGAGTTGCGGTATCGTAAGCATCAATAGGTGTTGCAGCACCCGCTTTAACGCTTTCTACGAACGCCCTTACAACAAGCCAGTCCATACCGCCGTGACCGCCCTTTTCGCCTGCAGTAACGTACTCGCGATGAAGGGGATGGTCGTACTTTTCATACATTTCCGCTTTGTTGTCAAAGGTCTTACCCTCGGGCATACCCTCAAGGAAGAAGGTAAATCTTCCTGCTCCGCTTTCTTCGCACATACCCTTTGTTCCTCTGATTGTAAACTCACGGCTGTAGAAGGCACGGGGAAGAGTTGTGTCAAGAGTAATTCTTACAGTTTCACCGTTTGCACAGGTGAGAATTGTGTCGATAATGTCGCCCTGCTTGAAGCTCTCACCGGAATAAGGATGGTCGGACACGTGATCTTTCATATATGTCTCGATTCCTCTCGCCTTCGATGCAACGGAAACAAGAAATACAAAGCGGTTGCCACGGTTGATGCTAAGACACTTTGATATAGGTCCAAACTCGTGGGTAGGATAATTTTCAAGGCATCTGTTTTTATACTCTGCAAGACGGTAGTGGTCAGTAATGATTTTACCATCTTTTTTAACGAAAAACTCACATTCGTTGAGGTAGTGATGATAAGCGCCGTCAGCGTGTACAAGCTCACCGAAAAGCCCCTCTTTAACCATACGGAGAGCCATCATTTCGTTTCGTCCGTAGCAGCAGTTTTCAAGCATCATAACGGGAACACCCGTCTTCTCATATGCATCTACAAGCTCGTAGCACTCTGAAATATCAAATGCACAGCCTACCTCGATGGCTGTGTATTTTCCCGCATACATAGATTCAATAGCAAGCTTTATTCTTGAATTCCAGCTTGTCATAATAAATACAGCGTCGAGCTCTTCAATCTTCAGAATTTCCTTGTAGTCAGTTGTGCAAAAAGGCTCGGGGCGTCCCTTGGAAACAAGCATATTTTTTGCTCTTTCTATTTTATCGGGATTAAGGTCGCATATTGCCACAATCTCAACGTCGCTCATTTCGGATACGCAAGGCTCCATTACGTAATAACCGCGTCTTCCAAGTCCTATATAGCCAACCTTGATTTTTTCTTTCATATCATATTTCCTCTCTCGTTATTGACAAAATTTACTGTTCTTATTATAATTATACCAACACTAAAGCGTAAGTAAATGCGTTTTAGGACATATTATTTACGATTTTGGGCAATTTTGAAACGAGGGCTTTGATATGAGGAAAAAGTTAAAAAGCTTTGAGGTGGAATTTCCCTTCAGAATAAAAAAGATAAATACAGGCTTTGAATATAATTGGGACAGTAGCTTTGATTTTGCAGGAGAGTCTCATAACAGTTGGGAATTTGTATGTGTTCTTGACGGTGAGGTAGAGGTAATTGAGGAACAGAAGGTCTACCGCCTGTGCAGAGGTAATCTTATTGCTCACGCACCTATGGAATTTCACCGAATAAAGAGCAGTGGAGGTACAAGTCCTCATCTTTTCGTCTTGTCCTTTGTTCATACGGGCAAGATGCCCTCGACACTTTCGGACGGTATGTTCTTTCTCTCTCCGGAGGAGATTGAAGAATTCACCGATATTATGAAGGGTATCAGAAAAGCACTTTACTACGATGAAACCGAGGTTGGCTGTGAAAACGTAATACTTCTTGAAGCCTTTATAATAAAGCTGCTGCGCCGTCATTCTCCACACGACGTTTTTGCCGACTCCAAGGGTGCGGAAAACTATAGACGTATTATAGAAATAATGAAAAACGGTCTTTATGACAACCTTTCCCTTGAAGAAATATCTCAAAAAAGCGCTATGAGTGTCAGTACCATAAAATCTCTTTTCAGAACCTTTGCGGGTATCGGCCCTAAAACCTATTATTCAAAGATGAGAGCTACCGAGGCAATGAGACTTTTATCAGAAGGGAAAAGCGTTGAAGAAACCTCCGATTTGCTGAATTTTTCCTCTGTAAGCTACTTTTCCTTCTTTTACAAAAAGCATTTCGGCAAGCCGCCGTCGGTGCATAAAAAATAACGAGAGCATTGCTCTTGAAATAGTCAATAGTTAGTAGACACAAAAAAGAATATTTTAAGCTGCCTGTTCAAGTCTGTATTGAACAGGCGGTTTTCTATTTAATT
>JAZNYT010000010.1:0-64393 GCA_045594565.1 Eubacteriales bacterium | reverse complement strand
GGGCAATAAGCCTTGTACTTTTTCATATTTTCTAGGCATAACAAAACCTCCTATGGTAGTTTCTTTCATTCTACCATAGGAGGCCTTTTTTGTCATTGTCCGTTTTTACTGGACTTGTTCAAACAAACAGAGTTCTTTTTTGTGCAAAGACTTAATCTTGACTGAAGTCGGTTATTCTCCAACCATTTTCTTCCTTTGTCATTTTGTACGTGTAAGTGATGATTTCTCCGTAATCTTCCTCGTGAAGACTTGTAAAATTCACTTCAATCATAGCGTTTCTTTCGTCAAAGCTAACGATTTCATAGGTGTAGTCCTGCGAAACTGGATTACCTCTGCTTGCGGGGCGAACGTAGGCATCACCATCAATATTTTTTATTGTTTCTTTTAATATATTTAATTTGTCCTCAAGGAGTTCCATAGAATAGGTTTCTTTTGCAAAATCTTCCCATTCTGAAAAAGTGTCAAGGTCTTCTTGTATGATTTTATAATATTCCCCTGTGTCATCTTTGATAGTATAGTCTACGCTAAGCGATGCAGAATCCCAGTGCGTATATTTATAAAACAGTCTGTCATTGTCTATCAAAGATTCAATCTGTGAGTTTCTTATGGTTGAAATTTCAGGAGGGGTTACAGTTTTTTGCTGACAGGAAGATAATAACATACATACCACGAGTAGTATTAAATAAATATTTTTCATTGTCGCCCTTCATTAAAATGTTTTTTGCTTTGTGTATCAATTTTGATATAGTAGTAAGTAAGTGCTTCTGTTGTGATAGCACCATCTCCCACCGATTCGTCAGGGATGAATTTGTGTGCTTCAAAAATGAGATAATCTTCGCTTACGTACCCCACGTAGCGATTGCCGTCGTTTAATGGGTCAACGTTTACTATTTTATCTCTGTTCGTATCGTAGAAAAGAGAAGAAAAGTTAAAACAAAATTAAAATAAGTGATTTTTTGAACATGTGATGTCCTCCTATCCGTTATAAGATCCCCGTCCGTTTATCATATCCATAATTTCTACAAGCTTTGTGTAAAACTGAGCTTTATTGGAGCATATGTAATAATTTGTTTCATTTCCTATACGAAAATAGAATAGTTTTCCCTTGCTTCCAAGCGTAAATTCTCCGTCTTTTGTAGTCAAGGTCAACCAAGTTGCACCGCTTCCGGGATTTGGCTTATGTTCTTTTTCAGGCTCTTTCGCCTTTTGGTAAACCGAGTTTCTTAAAATCTCGAGAATTTCGTTGACAGGCTCAAGGTCATCAATTTTTTCTTTCATTGGTCCCACCGCAACGCTTGTTTTTACACTCGCACCTTCAATATTTCTGATTTCGTTTATTCCTATATCACTTGCCGATAAAAGCACGAGGTCGTGAATCTCTCTTTGCTGACGGTGTATCTTAATTGACAAAAGCAAGATTGACACCGATAGAACTATTAAGATTATAGAAAAAGCAACTGTTAAAAATGTTTTTTTCATGATTACCTCTTTTAAGTGCATTGCAGTATAACACTATTATACTACAAGTTCATTATACTGCAACGGCATTAGTTTTGTCAATTAAAGGCTATTTATATTTTTGCTTATACATAAATTTTTGTATTAGTGATCGGTAAAAAATAAAATGTATTTAATTTTTTCGCTTAATAAATATCGGTGAAAGTTCCTTCAATGTCTAAGAGGTATTCCGAGTCGTAATTTAAAAATCTGGAATTGGAAGATATCCACCCATCAACAACTCTTATGTATCTAGTGTTATCTGTTAGTACTCTGTATCCGATACCAATTATAGCATGTGCGGTGGTTTCCCAAACATTTTCTTCAAGTTTGTATCCATCGACAAAAATAACACAAGGAACTCCTTCGTCAAAACCAAATTTATAATAAACCCACAGATTCAAAACTGGAACGAATAGTGCTGTGTTATATGATCTGCTTCTAACGTAATCCTGCAAACCGGGGATGATATTGTCCCTAGAAGGACCTTCTTCGCCATCAATATTTGGATTAAATCCTATTTGTGTTACTAATTCGTCGTACGTATCACAAACACTGTTATTCTTTAGAATATTTGATAAACCGTTGTGGTAGTAATAAAGGCAAAGATTTGTGAGAGCAGTGGGGGCGCAATTACCTCGATTGAGTCCTGTCCTTAATGTATCCATGGTGTAGAAATCGAAAGAGGCGGTTCCGGGAATAACATAATTGTTTTCACTGGTGTAGTTTAAAAGATCAGCACTATTGAAAAACAAATCATAAATTTCTTCTTTATCGCTTAAAGGTTTTGCAGATTGGTTATTTAAAGCTGTATTAGCGACGTCTTTTGTAAGTGTGCTTTCCGAAAATTTAACTTTTGCTTCGCTTAATGACATCGTAGTGCTATCACTGTTGTACACTTTAACTTCGTTGTTATCTTTGTATTTTATTGCGTATTGAAAAGAATCTGTTGTGTATATTGCAGGTTCAATGTTTTTAGTAATATTACTGTTTATTGATAATTGTTCATAAATTCCATTTCCGTCTAATGAAAATTCTCGTATGAACATTGTTGAGTCTTTTCTTGCGTTTATCAAGAGATATCCATTGGGCTCGCCACTGGTTTGAAAATTGATGCAGTATCCGTTTATTTCTTCGTTGAAATCTTTGACGGGTATAACGCTTGATATTTCTGTTTCACTGTCGTAATTTGCGGTTATCCATTTTTCTCCCGCACGGTAACAGTCTTCAACTGTAATAAAATCCGCTTCAGTCGAGGCTTCGCTTTGAGCGTTAAAAGCACTTGCAGAAAGAGAAAACAGCATAACGATTGAGAGTAATAATGATAAAAATTTTTTCATAGTAAATAAGATTCCTTTCTTTTAGATTTTATTTCCCTTCGCCTTGCTCCCGTACCACAACTTAAATGCGAGAGAATGGCTTTTGGGAAAGTAAGTGATTTAGTTTATCGACGGTGCTGTTTTGATAATAGTGTCTTCGAAGGTTTCGCTGTTTGTACCACTATAAGCGACGACTTCAAATACTGCCTTGTACTTCTTTCCGCTTTCGGTGGGAATGGTTACTTCCAAATCTACGCTTTGTGTCGATTCGGTATAGTCTCCGTCAACCAAAAACCAATAAGAACCAACTTGCTCATAGATTGCAATGCTTGCTTCAATTTTTGTTGTAATGCCTGTGGAGCGTTTAACCATTATCCATGCATTACCATCACCCGAAGAAATTGTAAAGTCATATTCCACGCCGTTCATATAGTTCCATAGGGGCTGAATTTCGTTTTCTCCTATATCGGCGGCAGTAGCCGAGAAGGAAAAAAGCATAAGTATTGCGAGTGTGAGAGATATTGTCTTTTTCATATTTTCACCTCCCTTCTTTTTATAGTCCTTCGTTTACCATAACGAAAGAAAGGTGAGAAATATCACGCGATTTTTTAAGTTTTTTGCAAAAAATCTAAAATTTGTAAAATGTGTCAAAAAATATCGGCACAGTTTATAAAAAATGACGGCAGTTTTTCTGCCGTCATATATTTATTCTATCGTTTTAGCAATTGCTTTTAGTTCGTCGAGAGGAAGATTGGCACTAAGCGAGTAAATGTATGTATTGTCCTCCCACATAATTTCGTTTTGTTCCATATTGTCTCTTTTATAGTAAAATGCATAGCCGTTATAATTATTTATAATGATTTCCGTTACCGTAGTATCATTGTTGGTGATTGTTATATTATGACCGTCAAGTAAGGTTTGAGAATAACAAATTAGAATTTCACCTTTTTCGTATTCGACGAAGAAACGGTTTGGCTTTTGTGATATTACGTATCTTTCATATCCCTCGTTAAGGGAAGGTTCTTTATATTCAAACTCCAACGCCGTATTTGTTTTGTTTTCCGTGATTGAAGCGTCTTTCGTGAAATCAAGCCTTATATATTCTTCGTACCATCCCACGATTATTTCCCATACGGCTTCTCTTACAGCTTTAACACTCATGGCAGAGGCAAAGAGTATAGAGGTAACTATAAGCACGACCACTGCAACACGCCTGATTGCTTCGTAAACGGGGCGGTATTTCTTGTGACTGTCTGAATAACGCTTTTCTTTTTCGGCACGTTTTAAGATTTTCTCTTTCTCTTTCTCCGATAGGGTAAGGTGGGGGTTGGCGGAAAGATATATTTCAAGGTCGGTATCTTTGACGTACGGAATTGCCTTCATAATCAAAAAGTCAAGTGAGTCTGACCTATTCATCATTTTCTCCTTTCAAGAGCTTTAGAAGAGTGCTTTTTGCACGATTCATTCTTGACGTTACCGCACTTGTGTTAATATTAAGAGCCTCGGCTATCTCACGGTTGGACATTGAATACCGATACCTCATTTCAACTACCTCGCGTTGAGCGTCGGGAAGGGTGGAAATCAGCTCTGCAACTTTTTCAAGCGCTTCTTTTTCGAGATACTTTTCTTCAGGCGTATTCGTGAAGTCGGGTATTTCATAGTTTATTTCTTCATCTTCGATTTCATAAGAAAGAGAAATGGTGTCGGGACGGCGTTTTTTGCGTCTTATGTAGTCGATAGCTTTGTTTCTCGTATACTTAACGAGCAAAGATACCCTTTTGTCACGCTCTAACTCATAAAAAAATTCAATATTTTTATAAACGTTTATAAAAACGTCTTGAACTGCATCCTTTGCATCATGATGATTTTTCAAATAGGAATAAGCGATAGAATAAAGCTTATCGCTGTGTTCTTCGACAAGCACTCTTAAAAGTTTGCCGTTTTTTTTGTCAAAGGTCTCAATTAGAAATAATAAAAACAAAACGTCACCCCTGCTTAATTCAAAATGATATAATTCATGATAGAATTATATCATAAATCATAGCTTTTTTCAACAAAGTTTGTTTTTTTATTACATAGGAAATTGCATCGCAATTTGCGTGTAACAAATAAAGTCTACCTATAAAATCGTGAGCGTTAGCAAACATCGGTTGCCGAAGGCGACTTTTTTATTTTCCTATTGTAATTTTATATTTAATATAGTATAATATACCATGTATAAGTATATGGAGAAAAGAGGTAAATGAAATGGATGAAATTTTCTGCACACTGGGGGAATTGATAAAGGAGTTTTCTCTCACGTCGGTTTATCTTCCCGAGGATGGTGAAAATATACATATAACAAAGAACGAGGTAAACAGACCGGGTCTTCCTCTTGCGGGCTTTTTCGACTTTTTCGACAACGGTCGTATTCAGGTTATCGGTATGGTTGAATACGGATATCTTGAAAGCCTTTCGGAGGAGGAGAGATTTTCCAAGCTTGACGCATTTTTTGCAAGAAAGCCTGTTTGCGTTATTCTTTCCCACAACGAAAAGGTAATGGACGGTATTTCCAAGCTTGCGGAAAAGCATAGAGTGCCTCTTCTTCATACGGGTCAAAAAACCTCACAGTTTATGGCGGCTCTTATTTCGTCGCTCAGCGTAAAGCTCGCCCCCATGATTTCACAGCACGGCGTATTCGTCGAGGTATACGGCGAGGGTATTCTTATTACGGGCGATAGCGGAATAGGTAAGAGCGAAGCGGCGATAGAGCTTGTAAAGCGAGGACACCGACTTGTTGCCGACGACTCGGTTGAAATAAGACGAGTATCGGATAAGACTCTTGTCGGTTCAGCCCCCGAAATCATTCGCCACTATATTGAGCTGAGAGGTATCGGTATCGTTGACGTAAGACGAATCTTCGGTATGGGTGCCGTAAAGAACACAGAAAAGATAGACCTTATTATAAACCTTGAGCTTTGGGACAAGGATAAGTTTTACGACCGCTTCGGTCTTGAAACCGAGTACACCGATATAATGGGACTACAGATTCCCAGTATAACCGTCCCTGTAAAGCCGGGTAGAAACCTTGCGGTAATTATAGAGATTGCCGCTATGAATCACCGCCAGAAGAAGATGGGCTACAATACTGCGGTTGAATTCAATAAAAAGCTTATGGGAAATATTGACGCTCCCGAAGAAAGATAATTTGGAGTATAAGTTATGACAAAAACCGAGCTTTTCTTAAAGGAAGCTTCAAATAAATGGAACGTTAAACAAGGCGCTAAAATGAGTGAATATACCACCTTCAAGATAGGTGGCATTGCCGATGTTGCACTCTTTCCTAAATCTGCCGACGAGCTCAGAGGTGCGGTGACTCTTGCGAAGGATACGGGACTTTCGTACTACGTTGTAGGACGGGGCTCCAACCTTCTCGTTTCAGATGAAGGGTACCGCGGTGTTATCATATTCACTTCGGATATAAACGGCATAGAATTCGAGGGTACAACAGTTCGTGCCGAATGCGGAGCAGGGCTTACCGCTCTTTCGAGAGCAGCGGGAAAGCGCGGGCTTTCGGGGATGGAATGCCTTTGCGGAATACCCGGAAGCGTTGGCGGTGCGGTGTATATGAATGCAGGTGCATACGGCGGTGAAATGAAGGATATAACTGTATCCTCCGATTACTATTCTCCAACTTTTGGATTCGGTACACTTGTGGGGGAAGAGCAGGATTTTTCTTACCGTCACAGTGCATACTCGGGAAGTGATAAGATAATAATTTCCTGTACTATGAAATTAAATGAGGGCGACCCTCTTGAAATTCAGGCAAAAGAGGAGGAGCACCTTAAGGCAAGACGTGATAAGCAGCCTCTCGAATACCCCAGCGCAGGCTCCACCTTTAAAAGATACCCCGGCAGATTCACAGGTAAGATGATAGAGGATGCAGGGCTTAAGGGCTTTCGCGTGGGAGGCGCTTTCGTTTCGGAGAAGCACGCAGGCTTTCTCGTGAGTGACGGTAGTGCTACCGCCTCCGATATGATATCTCTCATTTCTGCCGTTCGAGAAAAGGTATACGAAAAAGAGGGCGTTATAATAGAGTGTGAGGTAAAATACCTTTCACCCGATGGGGAGGGGAAGATTTGAGCTTCAATCCTTCATACAGTATGACCGTCAAGGAAAAGCTTTCCGAAAAGACGGCAAAGGGGATAGGGCTTCACGGCATAAATAAAGGGAAGCTTACCGACAAATGCTGCTCTCTTGCTTTTTTCTACGGAGTAACACTACTTTCAAAAAAGCTTGATAAGGAAACGATGACCCTATCTCTTGACAACGAAAAGCTTCTCGAAATATGCACCTATATAATGATACAACATTTTCTTGCAGTACCAACCGTCAGAGAGAGAGAAAGGGCGGGTAAGAGGAAATTCGAGGTATCCTTCAAGAAGGAGCTTGTGGGTCAGGATTTGCGCGATAAGTTTTTTGACGAAGAGCTTGATTTTTCGTTTGCTTCGGTTTGCCCCAACTGCTTAAGCTTCTTTTTGAGAGGCGCTTTTTTAGGAGCAGGAAACATAACCGACCCCGAACGTGATTACCGCGTGGAGTTTGTACTGGGTGACAAAAAGACGGCAGAGTCCTTCTTGAAATTTCTGTCACCTTATATCGAGGGCAAGCTTACCAAGAGGGGCACCTCATACGTGGTATATATCAAGGGAAGCGAAAGAGTAGAGAGCTTTTTTACCCTTATCGGTGCCGAAAGCGTGAGCCTTGACATTATAGAGCGAACAATAGAAAAAGAAACTATGAATTCCCTTAACAGAAGCTGTAACTGCGAGAATGCAAACACCAAAAAAACGGTTACCGCATCGGTTGAGGTGTGCTATGCAATAAAAAAATTACGTGATAGCGGAAAATATTCCTCACTCCCCGATGAGCTTAAAAAGACGGCGGAGCTGAGAGAAAAGTATCCCGAGGAGCCGCTTTCCTCACTTGCTTTACTCTATGAAGGGGGGATTTCCCGCTCGGGACTTAACCACAGAATGAAAAAGCTCGTGGAGTTATCAAAAGAATAGAAAAAACGTAAGGAAAGGACAAAAATGGCGGATTTCGTACATCTTCACCTTCATACCGAATACAGTCTGCTTGACGGCGCTTGCCGTATAGACTCTCTTTTTGACCGCGTGAAAGAGCACGGTCAGAAGGCTGGTGCCATAGCCGACCACGGCGTAATGTACGGTGCGGTGGATTTTTACAAGGCAGCGAAAAAAGCAGGCGTCAAGCCTATTATCGGATGTGAGATGTACATGGCATCGAGAGGGCTTGAGGACAAGCTTCATTCCCTCGACCGCGAAAATTACCATTTAGTTCTTCTCGTAAAAAACGAAAAAGGCTATAAGAACCTCATAAAGCTCAATTCAATAGCGCATACCGAAGGCTTTTATTCAAAGCCGAGAATAGATATGAAAACTCTTCGCCTCTACCACGAGGGACTCATTGCCCTCTCTGCCTGTATAGGAGGCCGAATACCTCAGTATATATTGTCAGGAGATTTTGATGGGGCGCTATCTTATGCCCGTGAAATGAAGGAGATATTCGGAGAGGATTTCTACCTTGAGGTGCAGAATCATTTTATTGCCGAGGAAGCTACCTCAAATTCAGGACTCCTTCGTATATCAAGAGAGGAGAATATTCCTCTCGTAGCAACCAACGACGTTCACTATCTTGACAAAACCGATGCCGACAGCCACGCGGTGCTGATGTGCATACAGACCAATACAACGATAGACGGGGGACGCCCCGAGGGCTTTAAGACTGATGAATTCTACCTTAAATCCACCGAGGAAATGGAAACACTTTTCCGCGCTTTTCCCGAAGCCATAGAAAATAGCGGTAAAATTGCCGATAAGTGCAATTTTGATTTTGATTTTGACGCTCACTTTTTGCCATCCTTCAAAAACAACGAGGGAATGACAAACGAGGACTACCTCAAAAAGCTCGTCCGTGAAGGACTTGACAGAATTTTCCGTGAAAGCCACGTAGATTCCGACGAAAAGGAAGAATACAGAAAGAGGGTAGACTACGAGCTTTCGGTTATTATAGAAATGGGCTTTTGCGAGTACTTTCTCATTGTACGCGATTTTGTGAATTATGCCAAAAGCCACGGTATTCCCGTAGGTCCCGGCAGAGGCTCGGGAGCGGGAAGCCTCGCGGCGTACTGCCTTGGAATTACCGGAATCGACCCTATAAAGCACAAGCTTCTCTTCGAAAGATTTTTAAATCCCGAAAGAGTTAGTATGCCCGACTTTGATATCGACTTCTGTCAGGAAAGACGACACGAGGTGATAGAGTACGTTGCGGAGAAATACGGACAGAGCCACGTTTCGCAGATTATCACCTTTAATACCATGGCGGCTCGTGCGGTAGTGCGTGACGTAGGACGTGCTATGGGTATGCCTTATGCAAACGTTGACGAGGTGGCAAGGCTTATCCCACGTAGACTTGATATGACTATTGACAAAGCCATAGATGAGGTAGGGGAGCTGAAGGATAAATATCTAACATTCCCCGACGTAAAAAGGCTTATAAATATATCCCGTACACTTGAGGGAATGCCGAGACACGCATCCGTTCACGCGGCGGCGGTGGTAATAACCGATAATCCGGTAAGTGAATACGTACCTCTTTGCACAAGCGGAGATGCGGTGATAACTCAGTATCCTATGAATACCATAGCAGACCTTGGACTTCTTAAAATAGACTTTCTTGGTCTTCGCTATCTTACCGTTATTGATACGGCGGTGAGAATGATAAAGAAAACGAACCCGTCCTTTGATTTGTCGAAAATCGACTATGAGGACAAGAAGGTATTTGAATACGTATCTGACGGTAATACATCGGGTATGTTTCAGATTGAGTCTCACGGAATGAAAAACGTTATAATGAGACTCCGTCCGCAGTCGGTGGAGGACATAACGGCGGCAATCGCCCTGTACCGCCCCGGACCTATGGATGCAATACCGAAATATATCGAGAACAGTAAAAAACGCTCCGAGATAACCTATGACCCACCATGCCTTAAGGATATTCTTTCTCTTACCTACGGATGTATAGTATATCAGGAACAGGTAATGCAGATTTTCCGCGAGGTCGCAGGCTATTCATACGGACACGCCGATATAGTGAGACGTGCCATGGCGAAGAAAAAAGCCGACGTTATGGAAAGCGAGAGAGGTACGTTTATAGAAGGCGCTGTTTCAAGGGGTGTGGATAAGAAAAGGGCAGAGCAGCTTTTCGACGATATGGCGGAATTTGCAAAATACGCCTTCAATAAATCACATGCCTGCGCATACAGCTACCTGACCTACCAGACCGCGTATCTTAAGTGCTACTATCCGAAGCAGTACATGGCGTCTCTCATAACCTCTACCCTCGATGACGAGGAAAAGGTAAACTTTTACGTCAGCGATTGCAGGTCCTGCGGTATAAAGGTACTGCCTCCCGATATCAACGAAAGCGACGCGGGATTCGGCATAACGGATGACGGCATACGATTCGGACTTCTCGCGGTAAAGAACGTTGGTATAAATTTTGTAAACGCTATTGTACTTGAAAGAGAAAACGGACGATTCCGAGATTTTGAGGACTTTCTTCAAAGGATGTCCACCGTAACACTAAATCGAAAAATGGTGGAAAGTCTTATTTTCGCAGGTGCTCTCGATGAGTTTCCCCATTCGCGAAGCGAAAAGGTGGGTGTGCTTGATTCTGCAATAACTACCCTTTCGGATATGAACAGGCGTAACGTTACGGGTCAGCTCGATCTCTTCTCGGAGGGCGATACCGGAGAAACGCTCTTTAAGCTCACTTACCCCGAGCTTACCCCCGACACTCTCACCGAAAGACTCAATATGGAAAAGAGCGTCACGGGAGTATACCTTTCGGGACATCCTCTTGACGACTATAAAAAAGAGAGCAGACGATGCGCTGCGATTACCGATATAAGACTTTCTCTCGAAAATGATACGGGCGACTACCGAGAAGGACAGGTGGTAGACATACTGGGCGTTGTGGGAGAAAAGAAGATAAAGGACACAAAGACCGGGGCGCTTATGGCGTTCTTCACCATTTTTGACGTATCCTCATCTGCTGAAGTGGTTGTGTTTTCCAAGACCTATGAAAGCACCGCCTCCTTAATAGACAAGGATAAGGTAGTGGTTGTAAAGAGTGAAATATCTCAAAAGGACGATGAGGTGAAGCTTCTTGCAAGGGGTATAAGATACGCCGTCCCCGATGATAAGTTCACCGACACACAACCTGAAGCAAAAGTATTTCCCAAGATGATAAGATACGGTGAAGACGTAAAGCCTCGCATCGAGCAGAAAAGAGACACCGCACCCTCAAAGATTTACGTAAGACTTAAAACGCACGACGAGCCACTTCTCAAAAGAGTGGGAGCACTTGTTGGAATATTCGACGGGAACGTACCCGTTATCATATTCGTAGAAGACGAGAAAAAGCAGTTCAGGCTTGTAGGCGCATTAGCCGATGCGTCGGGTGAGCTTATCGAAAGCCTTGGAAAGCTTGTTGGAAAAGAAAACGTTGTTGTTAAGTAAAAAAACGGAGGAAACAGATGAAAAAACGCAGTTCTGACAGAACAAAGAAGATTCTCAAAGGAGTTCTTAACACTCTGTTGACTATTTTTCTTATAATGATGATATCGGGCACTATTATGGGACTTGCTCTTGCTATGTACATCAAGAGCTATGTAAATACCGAATACGATATCGAGAACTTAAAGCTTGACCTTGACCAGACTACCTCTATCTACTATATGGATTATACCGATGAAGAGAGAACTGTCGGTAACTGGATAGAGTGGGAGGAGGAGAGAATACACGGCAGTGAAAACCGCCTTTGGGTTTCCTACGACGATATTCCCGAGCATCTTATAAACGCCTTCGTCGCTATTGAAGACCAGCGCTTCTGGGACCACAAGGGAGTTGACTGGAAAAGAACTCTCGGTGCGGTTGTAACAGTATTTAAAACAGGCTCCTTCGGCTACGGCGGTTCGACTATCACCCAGCAGCTTATAAAGAACGTATCGGGTGACAAGGACGTTAAAATACAGAGAAAAATAGAGGAAATTTTCCGTGCTCTCTCTCTTGAGGAGAAGAAGAGCAAGGAAGATATCCTTGAAATGTACCTCAATACTATCTATATGTCACAGGGCTGTAACGGAGTACAGTCGGCGGCAAACTTCTATTTCCATAAGGACGTTTCCGAGCTTACTCTCGCAGAGTGCGCATCCCTTGCGGCAATTACTAACAGACCTACCTATTACGACCCCATTCAGAATCCCGAAAACAACAAATACCGTCAGGAAGTAATCCTCGACCAGATGCTTGAGCAAAAGTATATAAGCAAAGACGAGCACAAAAAGGCGATAGGAGCAAAGCTTGTATTCTTTGACGATGACGATTATGAGAAGGAAGAGGAGGATGCGGTAGTCCATTCATGGTTTACCGAGGTTCTTATAGCAGACGTTATCTCCGACCTTATGGAAGAAAAGGGATTGGACGAAAACACCGCTACAAAGCTTGTGTATTCGGGCGGTCTGAAGATCTATTCCACCGTTGACCGTAAGGTACAGTCGGCTATGGACGAGGTCTTTGCAAATGAAGAAAACTACCCCAAGCTTGAAGGCGTACAGCCCGAATCGGCTATGATAGTTATAAACCCATATAACAGTAACGTTCTTGGAGTTATAGGTGCGAGAGGGGAGAAGAAGACCAACGGTGACTGGAATAACGCTACAATGTCACGCCGTCAGCCCGGCTCATCCTTTAAGCCTATTGCAGTTTATGCACAGGCGATAGAGGCAGGAATTGCAGGATATTCTACCATTGTTGACGACTATCCCGTAAATGTAAATCCCGCAACAGGCAAGCTATGGCCATCCAACTCACCTAACCAGTACAGAGGCTACACCAGTGTTTGCGATGCCATTATCCGTTCGGTAAATACCGTCGCAGTAAGGCTTATGGAGGAGATCGGTGCCGAGGAATCCTTCTATTTCCTTCGTGATAAGTTCAGAATATCAACCCTCGTTGACTCGGGCACATCTAACGATATGGGACTTGCCAAGGCTCTTGGTGGTCTTACTCACGGTGTAACTATCAGAGATATAACCACCGCTTACGCTACCTTTGCAAATTCGGGTGTTTATACCGCTTCGAGAACCTACATCAAGGTTTGTGATGCAAACGGAAATATTATTCTCTCTAACGAAGAGGATAGTGAAGTAGTACTCAGCACGGGTACCGCCCAGCTGATGACCAATATGCTCGAAGAGGTTGCAAATCCCGCAGGCTACGGTACCGCAAGAAGACTCACCGTTACAAGCAAGGTTGACGTTGCCGCAAAGACAGGTACAACAAACGATAACAAGGATATCTATTTTGTGGGATATACACCCTATTTCGTAGGCGGTGTGTGGTTCGGCTACGAACAGCCGAGATACCTTCCCAATTTACAGCCCAGTCCCTCTCTTACTCTTTGGGACCTTGTAATGAACAAAATACACGAGGACTATATAGAATCCGCTAAGAATGGAGGACCTGCTCTTCGTCACTTCGACTATTCTGAGCTTTCCGCCTACACCTATTGCAGAGACTCGGGACTCCTTGTTGGCGAGTACTGTTCACTTGACCCGAGAGGCTCAAGAGTGGCAACGGGATATGCTACAAGAGACAGTATCCCTACAACTACCTGTGACGTACACGTTCCTGTTCAGTGGTGTACGGGGACGGGTTCCGTTGCAGGAGCGGGATGCCCAAAGGAAGGTGTTGTAACCATCGCTCTTATCAGAAACGAAAAGAGACGTCTTGAAAAGGATGCGGCGGTAACCGATGCCCAGTATACCTATATGGACGTACCGTCTGATTATATTTATCCTACCGAAACGAATTTACCCTTCTTTATAAATCTCTATGTCAATGGAACCTTACCGGGATATACGTCGGGTGTAACACGCCCTGTTAACAGCTGGTGCGTGGAGCATAACAACACGAATAACGAATCCTGGGCTACTCTTTGTGAAATCTATCGACTTGAGCATCCGGAGGAATTTGAGGACGAAGAAGAGGGAGAAGAAGGGGAAGAAAAAGCTGAATGACAAGAAACCTTCTCTACAGTTGCCGCATACTTGCGGCAACTGTAATTCTGCAGATATTTTTTTATTTTTCAAGAAGTGCTGCTTTAAGTTATATTTTCTTTACTGCGGTACTTGTGTTTTTCAGAAAAGAGCTGAATTTAATTTGCGACCTTGAAAAGCCGTTTTCTTTTAAAAGAGTTATGATATATGTTCCTCTTTTTATAGTGCTTTCGGTTATCTTATCTTTGCTTTTTCCTCAAGCCCAATCACCAATGATAGAAAAGAACTTTATTAACGCTTTTTTGATAACAATGCTTGGACCCTTTTATGAGGAGTTGTTTTTCAGAAAGCTTTTGCCAACTGCATTCGGAAAGTATTCTGCTCCTGTCATATCATCCTTGATTTTCGGACTTTTTCACGGCATAGATAGATTCATCCCTGCTTTTTTTGTAGGCCTTGTACTGTATTTCATCTATAAAGAGTCCGACGATATAAAAATTCCGTTTATTGTACATTCCGCCAATAATATTATGGCTTACGTTTTTATGTAAAGGAAAAAATATGAAGAAAAAGTATTACAAAGAAATAAACACTATGCCCTTCAATTTCATTTTTGAGAATAGCCCTATTGAATTTATTGATGCGGTAAACTATTACGACATCGAAACCTTTGACTATTCTCTTGTTATAAGAATGAAAAACGTGTCTGGTGAAAAAATAAAAGGTGCAAAACTTCTTATTCATCTTTTTCTTGATAATAACGTTGTGCCATATAAAAAGATGGAGATTACATACGATTTCAAGAAAGATAAAACTGATATACTGGGAGCGAACCTTCACATACCTATTCCCGAAAGCTTTTATAAGTCTTTTGAAATAGTGCTTACCGAGGTTACCTTCAGCGATGGCAGAAAAGAAAAATATAATTTTTCCTCAAGAAAGAAGTCGGAGCTTATAAAAGACCAGACTCTTTCAACAATTACCGCCTGTGAGCTTGTGGAGGAAAGCGAGACGCTTCACGAAAGCTATCCTGCAATCGCCATGCCGAAATTCGGCGAAAATGCTTGGATTTGCTCTTGCTCTCACAAAAATTCAACCGCAAGTGAAGCTTGCGAAAAATGCGGCAGAAGTAAACAGTGGCTGATTGAGACCTATGATGCAAAAAATCTCGAGATTGTTGCGGCAGAGGGAAGCGAGGGTACTCTCACCATGACCCGCCGTGCAGAGAAGGCGAGGTTTATCGAAAAACGCGACTACAAGCCTACTGACGAAGCCAAAGAGTTTGTGATAGAAAAGGAAATCAAAAAAGTAGAAAAAAGAGAGAAGTACAAGGACAAAATGCGAATACAGGCGCTGCCAAGAATCGCACTCTATTTTATACTTGCATATCTCCTTTACTTCCTTTTAAGGCTTCTTATGGAAACGGTGCTCAAATGAATAAAGAATATATGGAAAAAGCCCTTCATTATGCTCGCCTTGCCGCAAAAAAGGGCGAAACACCCGTTGGGGCGGTAATAGTCAGAGGAGAGGAAATTGTGTCCTTTGGATACAATAAAAGAGAAACGAAAAAGAACGCCCTTTGCCACGCCGAAATTATGGCTATAGACAAGGCTTGCCGTAAGCTTGGCGGATGGCGACTCTGGGAGTGCGATCTCTACGTTACCCTCGAGCCTTGTCCTATGTGTGCGGGAGCTATAATAAATTCAAGAATAAGAAACGTTTATTTCGGTGCGTACGATAAAAAAGCAGGCTCCTTCGGAAGCGTTGCGGATTTCAATTCCTTCCCATATAACCACCACCCAAACGTGATAGGAGGCATAATGGAGGAGGAATGCTCAAAAGAATTGAGTGATTTTTTCAAAGAACTTAGGAAAAAGAAGGAGAGTAGTATATGAAAAATTTTAAAATTATTGATTTTCATACCCACCCATTTGTAAAAAATGAAAATATCTGTATGTACCGTGATGCATTCGATATGCCCGAAACTCTGATAAAAGAGGAAATGAACTCATGGGGAGTGAGCTATGTTTGCGGTTCTGTTATAGATGCACGTCCCGAGAAAGACGTTTCATGGCAAGGAATAAAAGCACTTAACGATACAGCAATCCGCCTCGCCGAAAAGTACCGTGGCTTTTACATACCCGGCTTTCACGTGTCACCGCTATTTTTAAAAGAGTCTCTTGAAGAAATTGAAAGAATGCATAAGCTTGGAATAAACTTTGTTGGAGAGCTTGTTCCATATATTCACGGTTGGGGATATGGCAGTGAGAATCTTGATGAAATAATAGACCTCATAACTGAATATGATATGATTTTCAATTTTCATACCGCAACTATTGAAGAGCCTTTTATAAATATGATAAAGAAGCACCCAAAAACACGTTTTGTGGCGGCGCATCCCGGTGAAAAAGGAACCTTCCTTCTGCATTTGGAACTTATGAAGGAAAATGAGAATTACAAGCTAGATATTTCCGGTACAGGTGTTTTGCGAAACAGACTTCTTCCGTACGGAATAAAGATGGTTGGAGTAGAAAGATTTTTGTATGGCTCTGACTATCCGGTATGTAATCCATCTGCCTATATTGGCGGTGTTGCACTTGACCCGAATTTAACAGATAGTGAAAAGGAAATGATTTTCTACAAAAACGCTGCAAGGCTTCTTCGAGAAACCAACAACAGTTATTTTGTTGAAAATAACTGAAAATATAAATTTTTTTGAAAAAATTTAAAAAAAATCTTTACATAGACTATCTTTTGGTATAAAATATATACGTTATTTTATGTGCCGAGGTATCTCGGCGTAACAAGGAGTGTTAAAACTATGAGCCGTACAATCGGTACAGTTTCCAGAGGTGTTCGTGCACCTATTATCAGAAACGGCGACGATATTGTAAAAATCGTTACCGAATCCGTTCTCGAAGCATCGAGGGATGCGGGATTTGAAATTCGGGACAGAGATATTATTGCCATGACCGAAGCTATCGTTGCTCGTGCGCAGGGTAACTATGCATCGGTTGATGATATAGCTTTCGATGTGAAGAGAAAGCTCGGCGGCGAGGACGTTGGTGTTATTCTTCCTATCCTCAGCCGTAACCGCTTCGCTATTTGTCTCAGAGGTATCGCTAAAGGCGCAAAGAAGATAGTTCTTCAGCTTTCTTACCCCTCCGACAAGGTAGGAAACCACCTTATTTCTCTTGATGCCCTTGATGAAAAGGGAGTTGATCCCTACCGCGACGTTCTTGACCTTAAAAAATATCGTGAGCTTTTCGGTTATGAGAAGCACAGATTTACAGGTATTGACTACGTTGAGTACTATGAAACTCTTATCAAGGAGTGCGGCGCCGAGGCTGAAATAATTTTTGCAAACGACCCCCGTGCAGTGCTTGATTACACCAAGAACGTTATTACCTGCGATATTCATACAAGAGCGAGAAGCAAGAGACTTCTCCGTGCAGCAGGCGCTGAGCGTGTATTCGGACTTGACGAGATTTTGAACGAAAGCGTCAACGGCAGCGGATATAACGAACATTACGGTCTACTTGGCTCTAACAAGGCAACCGAAGACCAGGTTAAGCTCTTCCCCCGCGAATGTCAGCCTGTAGTTGATGCCATTCAGAAGAATATTTTTGATGCAACAGGTAAGACTGTTGAGGTTATGGTTTACGGCGACGGAGCTTTCAAGGATCCCGTAGGAAAGATTTGGGAGCTTGCTGACCCCGTTGTTTCACCCGCATATACCGCAGGACTTGAAGGAACCCCCAACGAGCTTAAGCTCAAGTACCTTGCAGATAACGAATTTGCAGGTCTCTCGGGCGACGCTCTCAAGGAAGCTATTAAGGGCAAGATCAAGGAAAAGGACGGAAACCTTTTCGGTAAAATGGCAAGTGAGGGTACAACACCCCGCCGTCTCACCGACCTTATCGGCTCTCTTTGCGATCTTACATCAGGCTCGGGCGACAAGGGTACACCTATTGTTTATATACAGGGGTACTTCGACAACTACACTACCGAATAATTTCTTCGTCTTTTTCCGTTCTGCTTCGCTACTTACTCGACTCGGCATCGTCACTTTACATTTGTAAAGTTTCCTTGCCTCGCTCGTGTGCACTCGCATAACGAAAAAATACTTCGAAATTACTTTTCTTTGAAATTCCGTGTAATACTTTGTCAACTGAAAATACACACAAAAATAAAAAACTTGACACTGTTTATATCTTATGGTATAATGATTACAGAAAAAAGGCTACCGATAGACGGTTAGCCCTGAATTTAACAGTTACGAAAAGGTAACCGCCAAGTTTCTCAGGCTCGGGCGGTTACTTTTTTGCATTTATTAGCTCAATGAGCAATTTCACTATTATACTGATTACAGCAATAAAAAGTGTAATTACTTCATACGATGTCACGATGCATTCCCCCTGATGATTCGATTTCCGACAAGTCAGATTTCTATGTTAACAGAGGGCTTATAATCTCCCTCTGAGTCAGAGGGCTAACCGCCTACCGTTTTTGGTAGCCGAGGTGATTATATCATATATAGCTATAAAAAGCAATAAAAAAGAAGATTTTGTTTTGCAAAATACCCTCTGTGGCAGAATTCAAACATAATTTTTCATTTTCAACTGTAAAAACAGTGAGTACCGAAGTACTCACTGTTTTTATTTCTTTCTAGGATACGGCGACGTTTCATCGGTGAGGTCCATTAGAAAATCAAGACTTGTGTTATAGTATTTTGCAAGTATCAAAAGATTTTCGCTTGTTGGCATGAGGTCGCCTCTTTCATATTTTGATAAAACACTCTGCGAAATTCCCGTATCCATTTGAACTTTTAGCTGTGTATAATCCTTTGAAACTCTGATAAGCTTTATATTTTTCATATTCCTCACCTCTATATTCAATTATGACATATTTTATTCTTGACATTCATAAAGATTCGGAATATAATATTCACGCGGTGAATAATCATAAAAAGGAGAAGAAAAATGTTTAATAATATAGGAAAAGTATTGAAGATTATCGGTCAATTTATTATTTTATTGGGTCTGGTACTTCAGTTTGCTATGTTGATAGTATTATTGCTTGATTTTGAAACAACTATGCTTGAGTTTACAACAGGGGTAGTGTGTTCACTGTTGGTGCTTGTTATACTATTTTTGTCCGGAGTTATGTATTATGCTTACGGAGAATTTTTATGCTACATGAAAAGTATATCTAATTCAATGAAATATTTGTCTTTTGGAAATAACGGTGAAGATAAAGACGAAGAACATGAAAAAAATGACAATGAAGATAATTTTATAAAATGTCCACACGGTAATTCAGATATAGAAAGTAATACTTTTTATTGCCCCTCTTGCCACAAAAAAGTAGTAAAATAAGTATAAAAAAAGGAAGATTTGCCCTTGAGGCAAATCAACCTGAATTTTCTACGCAGGAGAAAACATCACTTGTCCGAAGGAAAAATATAACTGCGAAGCAATATAACTTGTGCGTAAGCACAAATATAACTAAAAATAAGTGAGTACCGAAGTACTCACTATTTTTTTACACGTCCTTCCCACAAGGCCGTGTACCCATAGATAAAAACCCTGCATAAGCAAGGGCGGTTTCCGCTTTCTAACATTTTTGCTCCCAACGTCCGTATAGGTCGAGCCTGTACGGGAGGTCTGCACCTGCTTCGAGTAGGGGAATCCATTTTAGTGTTGTGGGTTTATATACGGGTATCACGAGAATCGCAGGAATAGAGTATAACGCTACGCGTTATACAATGAAATTCGGCTTTGCCGAGTTAAATACGCCGTTGGCGTATGAAATGTGCTATCGCACGTGAAATGTTGACAAAGTCAACGTTAAGGTAGATTTTCTTATCGAAAATCAAATTTAAATTATAAGAATTTTTGAAGTTCCAAGAAACTTTTTATAAAAAGTTTCTAAGTGGGTCAAGGGTAAAACCCTTGTACGACTTAGTGCTTGCAATCCTCACAGCCACAGTCGCAGCCGTCGTGGTCGCACTCTTCCATAAGCTCGTCCTCGAATGCATCAGCAACCTTGTCGAACTCATCGTCGTCGTCGATAGTAACGAGCATTTCGTTGCCGTTCTCATCAACAGCGAGCTTAAGAATAACGAACTCGTCGCCATCCTCATCCTCGGGAACGAGAGCAAGATAGTTATTGCCGTCAAGCTCCATATCTCCGATTACTGCAAAATTCTTTTCTACACCCTCTTCATCTGTGAGTGTGAGTATATCCGCTTCAAATTCTTCTCTTTCTGCCATTTTATTATCCTCCTTTAAGTGTTTTACTACTCATATTTTACACTATTTTTTATATTTCGTCAATAGCTTTTCAAAAATTGAAAAACGACTTTAATTTTTCGAGCTTTTCGAGACTTTCCTCTTTAGTATTGGAAGAAATAAAGTAATAAAGCTTGATTTTCGGTTCTGTACCCGATGGACGAATTGTCACCGAGCTTCCGTCTGAAAGAGTGTAGGAGAGCACGTTGTCGGGAGCAAAGGGAATGGGATCCTCCTTGCCTGTCACAAGGTCCTTGGCAATACTCTTTTCATAGTCGGTTATCTTTACAACCGTAAGTCCTGCAATATCATGCGGAGGGTCGCATCTGAGCTTCTTCATAATGCTCGACATTTCCTCTGCAAAGTTAGGTACTGTGATTATCGTCTCTCCCCAGTACTCACCCCAGAAGCCGTATTCCTTGTATATGTCATCTATTATATCAAGAAGTGTTTTACCCTGAAGCTTTGCATAAAGTGCCGCTTCTGCAAGGGTAAGAGAGGCGGATACGCCGTCCTTGTCACGGGCATAAGTGCCTGTGAGATATCCGTAGCTTTCCTCAAAGCCGAAGATGAAGTTATAATCTCCCTTTTCTTCAAACTCCTTGATTTTCTCACCTATATACTTAAAGCCTGTATAAACGTCGAAAACCTTGATTCCGTTCTTCTTACACATTACTTCTGCAAGAACAGAGGAAACGATAGATTTAACCATAGCAGGATTCGTTGGTAGATTCTTTGACTTTATTATATAGTCTATGATGACAAGCGCAATTTGATTACCGGTAAGAGCTTCAAATTCACCATTTGAGTTTTTAAGGGCGACACCCATTCTATCGGCATCTGGGTCGGTGGCGATTATAACGTCGGCATCGCCCGCAACCTTAATTCCCTCGTTGAATGCCTGAATGAACTGAGGATTAGGACGCTCAACGGTAGGAAAGTCGCCGTCGGGCTGAAGCTGTGTGGCAACAGTTTTAACGTTCTTAAAGCCCGCCTTTTCAAGCACCGTCGGAACAAGTCTGTAGCCTGCACCGTGAAGGGGGGTGTAAAGTACGTTCAGCTTATCTGAATTTTCCTTTATAAGATTTTCGTTCTTTATCTGTGCAAGCACGTTCTTGACGTATTCATCGTCAACGTTCTTGCCAACCACTTCAATCTTTCCTTCAGAAACTCCTTTGCCGAAGTCGATGACGGGTATATTCCATATATCCGTTTCATAGAATCTGTCGGCTACCTTCTTGGCTTCGATAGGGGGAAGCTGTGCACCATCTTCCCAGTACACCTTGTATCCGTTGTATTCCTTGGTGTTGTGAGATGCGGTAATGTTGATACCTGCCTTGCAACCGAGGTATCTTATAGCAAAGGAAAGCTCGGGGGTAGGGCGCAGAGAATCGAATATATAAGCCTTGACGCCTGTCGCCGCCAGAACACTTGCCGCAAGACGTGAGAATTCGTCGGAGTTGTTTCTTGAATCACAAGCTATTACAACGCCTGCATCCTTTCCGCCTGCTTCGAGAACCAGCTGTGCAAGAGAGAAGGTGGCAAGGGCGACAGTCTCTTTATTCATATTGGCAGGACCCGGCAACATCTTTCCGCGAAGACCTGCAGTGCCGAATCCTATAATGTACCCGAAATTGAGTACAATTCCTTCATCGTTGAGGCTTTGATAGAAGTCAGGGTCACCGCCTGCCTTTTCTTTCCATTCCAGGAGATTGTCTCTTGACAATTTTAAAATTTCTTCTTTTGTAAAATTTGAATCTTTTTTTATGAATTTCATAGTGCTTCCTTATTTATTGTTTTATGTCTTTGTTTATATTATATCAAAAAAGTGTTGCAAATACAACACTTTACAAAAAATAATGACCGCTCTTTAGCGGTCATTATTAAAAGCTTTTTACTTTGCTTCCTCGGTAGAAACTACCTCGTATCTGAACTCAAGAACTTCTCCGCCTTCCATAGCGTCATGCTGTGCAGAGAGACCGTTCATGTTGACAAATTCTTTTTCGCCCTTTTCCTTAACGTAGTAAACGAACTGATTTTCCTTGTCACAAGCAATGTCTCCGATGTTTGTTACAGCGAATGCCTCAAAGTCTTCCTTGTTAACGTAGTATTCAACGCCTGCCTGCTTAAGAGCAACCTCAAGGCAGTCGATACCGTAGTATACAACGCCATCGTGAGCACCTTCTTCAAAAGCCTGTCCGAGTTCAACTGCTTCTTCACAAATAACCTTGCCCTCTGCATCAAGAACTCTTACTGTAACTGTCTTTGCAGAGCAAGAGGTGAGAAGTGTCATAGAAAGCATGAGAAGAGCGAGCATCAAAAACGCAAATCTTTTCATTATGTAATCTCCTTGTTAGAACGTTTATTTAACATTCCAATTATACCCTAACAGTATCATTTTGTCAATAGTGAAATATTAAGTAAAAGTAAATTCAAAACCAGTGAAAATAACAAAAAATTATGAACAAATTGTAAATTCTGCAAAAAACGGGAAATTTTTTGAAGAAAAAATGTTGCAAAATTTTACAACATATATTATAATAACAAAGCTTGATATGCGATGAAGCGGGAGGTTGCTACCGTGAGGTAGGGAATTTCCGCAGAGTATGTCCGACAAACGGGCGACAGTAAAACCAACATAATTCGATACTGTTTGGATTTTCTTCCTTCTATATATATAGGGGGCGTAAATCGAGTTGCAACAGTAAAGAGCCTTGCTCTTATGGGTGAGGTGCGCCTGTGGATTTTGAGTAACCTTGAAATCCTTTTGTAAAGGGTGTTGATGAAACACCCGGTGCGGTGTTGAGTTTCTGCTCCCAAAAAACACAAATTTTTAAGGAGGCAAATTATGGCAAACGAAAAAATCCGCGTAAGACTTAAAGCTTACGACCACACTCTCATCGACCAGTCAGCGGAAAAGATTGTGGAAACTGCAAAGCGTTTAGGCGCTCAGGTTTCAGGTCCTATTCCGTTGCCCACCGAAAAGGAAGTGGTAACTATCCTTCGTGCGGTTCACAAGTACAAGGATTCCCGTGAGCAGTTCGAGATGCGTACTCACAAGCGCCTTATTGACGTTATCAAGCCGTCCAAGGCAGCTGTTGAAGCTCTCACAAGTCTTGAACTTCCCGCCGGCGTTGAAATCGAACTTAAAGTATTTTAATTCGTAAGCACGGCAAAAAACAAAAACTAGTCATGTTGGCAAAAGCCAACCAATAATTAGGAGGAAAAAATGAATAAAGGTATTATCGGTAAGAAGATTGGTATGACCCAGATCTTCCTCGAAAGCGGAGAAGTAATTCCCGTAACCGTTATCGAAGCAGGCCCCTGTGCAGTAGTACAGAAGAAGACTGCCACGACAGACGGTTATGATGCAATCCAGCTCGGATTTGCAGACGTTACTGAAAAGAAGGTAACAAACCCTGTTAAGGGACATTTCAAGAAAGCTAACATCACCCTCAAGCGTCATCTCAAGGAATTCAGACTTGACGACATCAGCGCTTACAACGTAGGCGACGAAGTTAAGGCTGACATTTTCGCAGCAGGCGACAAGATTGACGTTACAGGTACTTCCAAGGGTCACGGTTACACCGGTGCCATCAAGCGTTGGAACCTTTCTATGCTTGGTAAGACTCACGGTATTGGTCCTATCCACCGTCAGTCAGGCTCTATGGGTGTTATCGACCCCGCGAGAATATTCAAGAACAAGAAAATGGCTGGTCAGTGGGGTAACGAGCAGGTTACTATACTGAACCTCGACGTCGTAAGAGTTGATGCCGAAAAGAACATCATCGCAGTTAAGGGTGCGGTTCCCGGACCTAAGGGCGGTATTGTGTTCATTCGCAACTCTGTTAAGGCGTAACCTTTAGGAAGGAGGAAAAACAATGCCGAACGTTAAAGTATACGATATGACAGGTAAAGAAACCGGCGAAGTAGTGCTTTCTGAAAAGCTTTTCGGAGCTGAAGTAAATGAAGCAGTTCTTCACGCAGCGGTTCGCACTTACCTTGCAAATCAGAGACAGGGTACACAGTCTACCCTTACAAGAGCTGAGGTTTCCGGTGGCGGTATCAAGCCTTGGAGACAGAAGGGTACAGGTAGAGCACGTCAGGGTTCAACCCGTTCTCCTCAGTGGACACACGGCGGTGTAGCTCTTGGTCCTAAGCCCAGATGCTACAGACTTTCTCTCAACAAGAAAGTACGTGCTATCGCTCTTCAGAGTGCACTTTCCGCTAAATGTGCAGCAGAAGATATCAAGGTTGTTGAGTCTATCGCAACAAGCGAATTCAAGACAAAGACCATGGTTAACATGCTTGCAGCAATCGGAGCAGCAAAGAAGGCTCTCGTAGTACTCCCTGAAAACGACAAGACAGTTATCAAGTCTTTTGCAAACATTCCCGGAGTTAAAACAACACTTGCCAACAATCTGAATGTTTATGACATTCTCAATGCAGGCAGTCTCGTTATAGCAAAACCGGCAATTGAAATAATCGAGGAGGTATATGCAAAATGAAAACATCCTGCGATATTATCATAAGACCGATTATCACAGAAGCCAGCATGCAGGGCATTGCAGACAAGAAGTACACCTTCGAAGTTGCAAAAACTGCAAATAAAGTAGAAATCAAAAAAGCTATCGAAGAAATCTTTAAGGTAAAGGTACTTGACGTTAACACAGTTAACATGAAGTCCAAGCCCAAGAGACTTGGCGTTCACCTTGGTAAGACAAGTGAATGGAAGAAGGCAGTTGTAACACTTACAGCTGACTCCAAGACCATCGAATTCTTCGACGGTATGATGTAATCGAAGGAGGAGTGAAAAAATGGCTACAAGAGTTTATAAACCCACAACTCCCGGTAGAAGACAGATGTCTGTTCCCACATTTGAGGAAGTAACAAAGAAGACACCTGAGAAAAGCCTTATTGTAGAACTCAAGAAGAACTCCGGCCGTAACAACACCGGTAGAATCACAGTTCGTCACAGAGGCGGCGGAAACAAGAAAAAATACAGAATTATCGATTTCAAGAGACAGAATGCGACACCCGCAACTGTTATCGCAATCGAATATGACCCCAACAGAAATCCTTACATCGCACTTATCGAGCATGAGGATGGCACAAAGGCATACGTTATCGCTCCTGTTGGACTTAAGGTTGGCGACAAGATTATGTCCTCACCCGAAGCTGACATCAAGCCCGGTAACACACTTCCTATTGCTAACATTCCTGTTGGTACCTTCATTCACAACATCGAGCTCTATCCCGGTAAGGGCGCTCAGCTTGTAAGAACAGCAGGCTCTGCAGCACAGCTCATGGCGAAGGAAGGCGAAATGGCTCAGGTAAGACTTCCCTCTGGTGAAGTAAGATACATCCGTATGGATTGTAAGGCTACTATCGGTCAGATAGGCAACGTTGAAGCGGAAAACGTTAAACGCGGTAAGGCAGGTAAGACACGTTACCTCGGTATCCGTCCTACAGTAAGAGGTTCTGTAATGAACCCCGTAGATCACCCTCACGGTGGTGGTGAAGGACGTGCTCCCATCGGTCGTCCCGGACCTGTTACTCCTTGGGGCAAGCCCGCACTTGGTTACAAGACTCGTAACAAGAAGGCTCGCACAAACAAGTTCATAGTTAAACGCAGAAACGACAAATAAGCTGTTATCGAAAGGAGGAAACAATAATGAGTAGAAGCGTAAAGAAAGGCCCTTTTGTTCAAAAAGTGCTTTATGACAGAATCGAAGCCATGAACAAGGCAGGCGAAAAGAAGGTTATAAAGACCTGGTCACGCGCCTCAACAATATTCCCCGAGTTCGTAGGACATACGATAGCGGTTTATGACGGAAGAAAGCATGTTCCCGTATATGTTACCGAAGATATGGTAGGTCACAAACTTGGTGAATTTGCCCTGACAAGAACCTTCAAGGGTCACTCAGGATCTAAAACATCAAATAACTAAAATAAGGAAACGCGGTAACAAGCTTAAAGCCGCGAAAGGAGGATCTGCATGGCAGAACAAGCAGTGTCTAAGGTATACCGTCGTGACGTGCGAATCAGCACCAGAAAAGTCATGATAGTACTCGACCTTATCAGAGACAAAGATGCAAGCCTTGCACTTGGTATATTGAAGAATACACCTAAGGCAGCTGCACCTTATATAACAAAATTAGTAAAAGAAGCAATCGCAAATGCTGAAAACAATTTCGGTATGAGCGCGGATAAGCTCTACGTAGCTGAATGCTTTGCTACCCCCGGCAGAACACTTAAGAGAATTATGCCGAGAGCAAAGGGCAGAGCAGACCGTATTTTAAAGAGAACATCTCATATTACCCTCGTGGTAAAAGAGAGAAACTAAAGAAAGGGAGGTTGAATCAGTTTTATGGGACAGAAAGTTAATCCTCACGGACTCCGTGTCGGCGTAATCAAGGATTGGGATTCCAGATGGCTTCTTGGCGACAAGAACATCGGCGACACCCTCGTATCCGATTACAAATTAAGAAAGTATCTCAAAAACAAGCTCCAGCTTGCTGGCGTACCTAAGATTGAAATCGAAAGAGATAGCGCCAGAGTTAAGGTTCTCATCCACTGTGCTAAGCCCGGTATGGTTATCGGTAAGGGCGGTGCTGAGATCGAAAAGCTCAGACAGGACATCGAAGCCTTCCTTGGCAAGCCTGTTTCAGTTAACGTAAACGAAATCAAGAACCCCGACCTCAACGCTCAGCTCGTTGCAGAGAACATCGCAAGCCAGCTTGAAAGAAGAATCGCTTTCAGAAGAGCAATGAAGCAGTGCATCGGCAGAACAATGAAGCTTGGTGCAAAGGGTATCAAGATTGCAGCATCCGGACGTCTTGCAGGTGCGGAAATTGCTCGTACAGAGCAGTATCATGAAGGTACAATACCCCTTCAGACAATCCGTGCTGACATCGACTACGGTTTTGCAGAAGCAAATACAACCTACGGTAAGATCGGTATCAAGGTATGGATCTACAAGGGTGAAGTGCTTGGCACATCTGTTAAGAGAGATGTAGAAAAGCCCGCACCTCGTCGTAGAGAACGTTCTTCCAGAGAAGGAGGAAAAAGAAATGTTAATGCCTAAGAGAGTTAAATACAGACGTCAGCAGCGTGGCAGACTCACAGGACGTGCATACAGAGGCAACACACTTGCTTACGGATGCTACGGTCTCGTTGCAGAAGAGCCTGCTTGGGTAACCTCAAACCAGATAGAGGCAGCCCGTATCGCTATGACCCGTTACACAAAGCGTGGCGGTAATGTATGGATTAAGATTTTCCCCGATAAGCCTGTAACAGAAAAGCCTGCTGAAACTCGAATGGGTTCCGGTAAAGGTTCTCCTGAGTACTGGGTAGCAGTAGTTAAGCCCGGAAGAGTACTCTTCGAGATGGACGGCGTTTCAGAGGAAGTAGCAAAGGAAGCTATGCGTCTTGCAACACACAAGCTTCCCATTAAATGTAAATTCATCAAGAAAGAAGCTGAGGAGGTAGCAGAATGAAAATTACTGAAATAAGAGAAAAGACTACCGAAGAGCTTAACGCGGAACTTCGCGAGAAGAAGGACGCGCTCTTACATCTCCGCTTCCAGCATGCTATCAATCAGCTTGATAACCCTCACAAGATAGTTGAAACAAAGAAGGATATTGCCAGAATTATGACAGCTATCAGAGAGAAAGAACTTGCTGAAAGCAGTAAGAATTAAGCGGGAAGGAGAATAGAAAATGGAAAGATCACTCAGAAAAACACGTGTAGGTAAAGTAGTAAGCGATAAGATGGACAAGACCATCGTTGTTGCTATCGAAACCAGCGTAAAACATTCTCTTTACAACAAGATAGTAAGAAGAACCGTTAAATTCAAAGCTCATGACGAAAACAATGAATGCCGTGTAGGCGATAAGGTACTCATCATGGAAACAAGACCGCTTTCCAAGGATAAGAACTGGCGTCTCGTGGAAATTATTGAGAAAGCTAAGTAAGCCAAAGGAGGATACACACAGTGATACAGACACAAACACTTATGAAAGTCGCTGATAATAGCGGCGCTAAAGAATTGATGTGCATCCGTGTGCTTGGCGGTACAGGCAGACGTTATGCCAACATCGGCGACATCGTAGTCGCATCTGTAAAGAAAGCAGCTCCCGGCGGTGCGGTTAAGAAGGGTGAAGTTGTTAAGGCGGTTATCGTACGCAGCGTTAAAGGAATCAGAAGAAATGACGGCTCCTACATCAAGTTCGATGAAAACGCAGCAGTAGTAATCAAGGAAGACAAGACACCCAAGGGTACCCGTATATTTGGCCCGGTAGCAAGAGAGCTTCGTGAAAAGGACTTTATGAAGATTCTGTCCTTGGCACCCGAAGTACTTTAATGGGGGTAAAGAAATGAATAAGATTCATGTAAGAAAAGACGATACCGTAATCGTTGTTTCTGGTAACTCTAAAGGAACAAAGGGTAAGGTACTTGAAGTTTCTCCCAAGGAAAAGAAGGTAATCGTTGAAGGTGCTAACATCGTGACAAAGCACGTTAAGCCTCGTCGTCAGGGCGAAGCAGGCAGCATCGTCAAGGTTGAGGGAGCTATGTACGCTTCAAAGGTACAGCTTTACTGCGAAAAGTGCGGCAAGGCTACAAGAGTTAAGCATAAGAAACTCGAAGATGGTAAGAGCGTTCGCGTTTGTGCAAAATGCGGCGAGACATTATAATAAGGGAGGACAAACAGAATGGCAAGACTTGCAGAAGTTTATAAGAATGAAGTTGCTCCCGAACTTATGAAAAAGTATAACTACAAAAGTGTTATGCAGATTCCCAGACTTGAAAAGGTAGTAATCAACGTAGGCGCAGGCGACGCTAAGGATAACTCAAAGGTAATTGACAGCGTTATCGAAGACCTTTCAGCTATCACCGGTCAGAGAGCCGTTCCTACAACTGCTAAGAAGTCGGTTGCAAACTTCAAACTCCGTCAGGGCACAAAGATTGGTGCTAAGGTTACACTCAGAGGCGAGAGAATGTATGAGTTCGTAGACAGACTCTTCAACCTCGCTCTTCCCAGAGTTCGTGACTTCAAGGGTATCAACCCCAACGCTTTCGACGGCAGAGGAAACTACACACTCGGACTCAAAGAACAGCTCATATTCCCTGAAATCGAATATGAAAAAATCGACAAGATAAGAGGCATGGACATTGTATTCGTTACAAGTTCCAAAACAGACGAAGAAGCACGTGACTTCCTCGCTCTGATGGGTGCCCCTTTTCAGAAGTAAGGAGGATAAGTAAATGGCTAAGAAGTCAATGATCATTAAGCAGCAGAGAAAGCAGAAGTTCTCTACAAGAGAATACACAAGATGCAAAATCTGTGGCAGACCTCATGCTTATCTTCGTAAATACGGTATCTGCCGTATCTGCTTCCGCGAACTTGCTTACAAGGGTGAAATCCCCGGCGTAAGAAAGGCAAGCTGGTAAAGTAATAGCCGTATCCAATCGCAAGATTGGGTTAGAGCATATTAAGTGCGAAAGGCACAAAGCCAAGTAACAAACTGATTGCTGAATAGGAGGAAAAAAGATGCAAATCACAGACGCAATTGCTGATATGCTTACAAGAATTCGTAACGCTAACTCAGCAAAGCACGAAACTGTTGATATCCCTTGCTCTAATATCAAGAAGGCCATCGCCGAGATTCTTCTCGAAGAAGGCTACATCAAGAGCTACACGGTTATCGACGACACAAAGCAGGGTGTTATTAAGGTAACACTCAAGTATGGCCCCGGTAAGACAAGAATTATTTCAGGTCTTCGCCGTGTGTCCAAGCCCGGTCTTCGTATCTACACAAGCTGCGAGGACATTCCCAGTGTAATGAGAGGTCTCGGTATCGCTATTCTCTCAACACCTAAGGGAGTTATGACAGACAAGAAAGCAAGAAAAGAAAACGTTGGCGGCGAAGTGCTCGCATACGTTTGGTAAGGAGGAATAGACTATGTCAAGAATTGGTAAGCAGCCAATCGCTATTCCTGCCGGTGTAAAGGTAGCTTTCGCAAACGGTGTTATTACCGTTGAAGGCCCCAAGGGAAAGCTTTCTCAGGCTGTACACAGCAATATGATAGTTGAAGTCGGCGCTGCTGAAATCACAGTAGCTCGTCCCGACGATGCTAAACTTAATCGTTCACTTCACGGACTTACCCGTACACTTATCGCCAATATGGTTGAGGGTGTAACAAACGGCTACCAGAAGGAGCTTGAAATCAGTGAAGGCGGTTACAGAGCGCAGATGAACGGTAACACCCTCGTTATGAACCTCGGTTATTCACACGACGTAAAGTATGATGCACCCGCAGGTATCAAGATTGAGGCAACTACCCCCAACAAGCTCGTAATCAGCGGTGCAGATAAGCAGCTCGTAGGTCAGGTTGCAGCTGAAATCAGAGGCAAGAGACCTCCCGAACCTTATCATGGCAAGGGTATCAAGTACGCTGACGAAGTTATTCGTCACAAGGCCGGAAAAGCCGGTAAATAAAGAAAGGAGTGGGATTAAATGTTTAGTAAAGTTGATACTAACAAACAGCGTCTTAGAAGACATAAGAGAATTCGTGCAAAGATTTCCGGAACAACTGCAAGACCTCGTCTTGACGTATACCGTTCCAATGCGAACATCTACGCACAGATTATTGACGATGAAAACGGCGTAACCCTTCTTTCTGCTTCAACTCTTGATAAAGAATTTGAAGGTTACGGCGGAAACAAGGAAGCAGCTAAGGCTGTAGGCGCAATGATCGCTAAGAGAGCACTCGAGCGTGGCATCACAGAAGTAGTATTTGACCGTGGCGGTTACGTATATCACGGAAGAGTACAGGCACTTGCTGAAGCAGCGCGTGAGGGCGGCTTGAAATTTTAATTGTTTAAGAAAGGAATGGATTCATTCATGGCTCGTAAAATAGATCCCGCAACACTCGATCTCAAAGAAGTTGTTGTTGATGTAAAGAGCGTTTCCAAGACAGTTAAGGGCGGTCGTGTAAGAAAGTTCACAGCTCTTGTTGTAGTAGGAGACGAAAACGGTCACGTAGGATACGGTCTCGGCAAAGCCGCAGAACGTCCCGAGGCTGTAAGAAAAGGTATGGAAGATGCCAAGAAGAATATCATCGAAGTATCTCTCAAGGGAACTACAATTCCTCACGAGATAATCGGTGAGTTCGGAGCAGGCAGAGTCCTCCTCAAACCCGCTGCACCCGGTACCGGTGTCATTGCAGGCGGTAAAGTAAGAAGCGTTGTAGAGATGGCTGGTATCAAGGACGTTAGAACAAAGTGCCTTAGATCCAACAACCCCACAAACGTTGTAAAGGCTACCTTCGAAGGTCTTAGAAACCTGAGAACTGTTGAAGACGTAGCAGCTATCAGAAATAAGACGCCCGAAGAAATTCTGAAATAAGGAGAAAAATTATGGTAAAGATTACACTTGTAAAGAGTCTCATAGGCAGACTTGACAAACAGGTTAAAACTGCCGGTTCTCTTGGATTGAAGAAAATCGGAGATTCAAAGGTTCTTGAAGACTCTCCGGCTTTGCAGGGCAAGATATTTGTAATAAAGCATCTTGTTAAGGTTGAACAGGCTGATTAACAAACTAATTTCATTAAAGCAAAGGAGGAAAAGTATGAAGCTTCATGAACTTTCACCCGCTCCCGGTTCTGCTACACCCGCTTGGCGTAAAGGCAGAGGTGCCGGTTCCGGCAACGGTAAGACAGCCGGAAAGGGACATAAAGGACAGAATGCGCGCTCCGGCGGAGGAGTAAGACCCGGATTTGAAGGCGGTCAGATTCCTGCGTACAGAAGACTTCCTAAGAGAGGTTTTGACAATAGCAAATTTGCTACTAAATATGCAATAATAAATGTTGGTGATCTTGATAAGTACAATGACGGCGACGTGATCAGCATTGAAACTCTTCTCGACACAAAGGTTATTAAGAAAGCATATGACGGTCTTAAAATTCTCGGCGGTGGCGAACTCACCAAGAAGGTTACTGTAAAGGCAACTGTCTTTTCAGCTGCAGCCAAAGAAAAAATTGAGGCCGCAGGCGGAAAAGCAGAGGTGATCTAAATGTTTACCACCCTTAAGAATGCATGGAAGGTTGCTGACCTTAGATCAAAAATGATCTTCACGGTAATCATCCTTGTACTCTTCCGTTTAGGTTCCGTTATCCCCGTTCCGTACTTCGATTCCGGTATCCTTCAGGCGACCTTCAAGTCGGCAGAGGGCTCGGTATTCCAGTACCTCAACATTCTTTCAGGTGAAGCATTTGCAAGAGGTACTCTCTTCGCTCTTTCCGTTTCACCCTATATCACAGCACAGATTATTATGCAGCTTTTAACAATCGCTATCCCTGCTCTCGAGCGTATCGCTAAAGAGGGCGAAGAGGGTAGACGTAAGATTGAAACATGGACCAGATACTTTACAGTAGTTCTTGCAGTTATCACTGCATACGGCTACTATGCATGGCTCCGTTCAATCGACGGCGTTCTCACCGACAGAGGTGCGTTCGCAGGTATCGTTATCGTTGCAACCTACACAGCAGGTGCCGCACTTGTAATGTGGCTTGCTGAAAAAATCAATGAGCACGGTATCGGAAACGGTATCTCAATGATACTTTTCGCGAATATCGTTGCAGGTCTTCCCTCAATGATTCTCGGTGTCGTTCTTAAGCCCGAAAGCATTATCTTCAAGATCGTTGCAGCAATTCTTACTGCAATCTTCGTTATCGCGATTGTTGCTTTCGTAGTATTCGTTACCGAATCCGAGAGAAGAATTCCCGTACAGTATGCTAAGAAGGTAGTTGGCAGAAAGATGTACGGCGGACAGAGCTCATCACTTCCCATAAAGTTGAATATGTCAGGCGTTATGCCTATCATCTTCGCTCAGTCGATAGTTTCTATCCCCGCTACTCTTCAGCTTATCTTCCGTCCCGAAGCAGGTACATTCTGGTATAAGGCGTTCAATCTGGTAGGTTATACCTCACCTGTTTACGCTATCATCCTCTTTGTACTCATTATCGCTTTTGCATACTTCTATCTCGCAATTTCTTTCAATCCCGTGGAAGTTGCAAATAACATCAAGAACAACGGCGGCGTGGTACTCGGTATCCGTCCCGGTAAGCCCACTGCAGATTACATCACTAAGATTCTTAGCCGTGTAACTCTCATCGGTGCTCTCTTCCTTGGCGTTATCGCTATTCTTCCCATGGTTCTCGCAATGGTTGTTCCTTCTCTCGGAAACATTTCATTCGGTGGTACATCACTTCTTATCGTTGTTGGTGTTGCTCTTGAAACCGTAAGAGAAATCGAAAGCCAGCTTATGATGCGTAACTATAAGGGATTTCTTGATTAAGAAAGTGTCCGACACGCAGAAAGGAAGAAAGATGAAAATAATATTTTTGGGCGCTCCCGGTGCCGGAAAGGGAACACAAGCAGAGCTGGTCGCAGCAAAAGTAGGTATTCCTACAATATCAACCGGTGTTATTTTAAGGGAAGCAATCAAAAACAAGACTCCTTTGGGTGTTTCGGCACAATCCTATATCGAAAACGGACAACTCGTTCCCGATGAACTCGTTATTGATATACTCACTGCAAGGCTTCAAGAGTCGGATTGCAAGAATGGATATATCCTTGACGGGTTCCCCCGAACGATTGCTCAAGCTGAAGCTCTTGACGAAATGGGCATCAAAATTGACAAGGTTATAAATATCTACGTACCCGACGGTAAGATTGTCGAGAGACTTGCAGGCAGACGCTCTTGCAGCGAATGCGGTGCAACCTACCACGTAGTATATAATCCTTCAAAGGACGGCGTTCATTGCACAAATTGCGGAAAAGAGCTTACTCAGCGTGCTGACGACATGCCTGAAACAATTATGAAGCGTCTTGAAGTTTATCACAAGCAGACGGCGCCTCTTGAAGAGTTTTACAGAAATCGCGGCATTTTGTGTGATGTAGTTGGACAAGAAGAAGTTTCCGACACAACTGCACTTACTATGAAAGCACTGGATCTGAAATGATTAACGTAAAAAATCAAAAAGACATTGATAAAATGCGTAAAGCTTGCCGAATTACGGCAGGTGCATTGAAGATGGCAGGCGAGGCAATAAGGCCGGGTATGACCACTGCCGAGCTTGACCGAAAGATAAAAAGCTTTATCGAACAGAGCGGAGCAAAACCCTCGTTCCTCAATTACAACGGTTTTCCTGCATCAGCTTGTATAAGTGTTAACGAAGAAGTGATACACGGAATTCCGGGAACAAGGATATTGCTTGAGGGCGACATCGTCAAGGTAGACGTCGGAGCGTACTTCGAAGGCTTCCATGGCGACTGTGCCAACACTTTCCCCGTTGGTGATATATCGGATGATGCCGCAAGGCTCATTGATGTCACACGACAGAGCTTTTTCGAGGGTATCAAAAATATAAAGGATTCATCCAGAGTTGGTGATATCGGTGCAGGCATTCAAGCCTTTGCCGAGGGTCACGGATACTCGGTAGTCAGAGACTATATCGGTCACGGCGTTGGTGAACATCTCCACGAAGAGCCTGACGTTCCGAACTACGGAAGAGCAGGACGAGGTCCGAGGCTTTACAGCGGAGTGACAGTTGCGATTGAGCCTATGATTTGTCAGGGCGACTATAAAGTCAGAACACTTGACAATGACTGGACAGTCGTAACCTGTGACGGAAAGCTTGCGGCACACTACGAAAACACCGTACTTATAACGGATACGGGCGTTGAGATTCTTACAGAGGCATAAAATGTCGGTAGGAAAAATAGTGAGGTCGACCTCGGGCAGAGATAAAGGAATGTATCTGGCGGTTATCGGAGAGGCAGGCGATATGCTCGTTCTTGCTAACGGCAGACAGCGAAAGCTTGATAATCCGAAGCACAAAAAGCCAAAGCATGTTGAATTTTTGAACAAAGAATTAGCGGAGAGTCAAAAACGTGCAGTCGAAAATATGACAGTTACGAACAAAATGCTCTACCGTGCAATCAAAGAAAGTTTGAACAGTTAAACACAACTTTTCGATTAGGAGAATGATTATGGGAAAAGAAGACGTAATGGAGTTTGAAGGACTCGTTGTGGAAACACTCCCCAACGCGTGCTTCAAGGTAAAGCTTCAAAACGAACTCGTAATACTTGCTCACATTTCAGGCAAGATGCGAATGAACTATATTAAAATCGTACCCGGTGACCGTGTACTCGTAGATATTTCGGTATACGACACCACAAAGGGCAGAATTACAAGAAGATTGTAATTCTAAAAAACTTAAATAAAATCATAACACAATGGAGGTTAATGATATGAAAGTTAAGCCTTCTGTAAAAAAAATTTGCGAAAAATGCAAGATTATCAGAAGAAAAGGCGTTGTAATGGTTATATGCGAAAATCCTAAGCATAAGCAGAAACAAGGCTGATTGGAGGGAAAAGTAAATGGCTCGTTTAGCAGGCGTAGATATTCCGAGAGAAAAGCGTGTTGAGATTGGTCTCACATACATTTTCGGTATCGGAAGAACAGCATCCAACAAAATACTTGCAGAAACAGGTATTAACCCTGACACACGTGTTAAGGACCTTACAGACGACGAACTCGCAAAGCTTCGTGAAGCTCTCGAAAACGGTTACGTTGTAGAAGGTGACCTCAGAAGAAAGATTGCTTATGACATCAAGACAATGACAGATATCGGATGTTACAGAGGAATCCGTCACCGCAAGGGACTTCCTGTAAGAGGACAGAGAACAAAGACCAACGCAAGAACACGTAAGGGTCCCGCAAAGACAATTGCGAATAAGAAGAAGTAAGGAGTGACAAGTTAAATGGCAGCAAAAGCACAGGCTAAAAAGACTGTTAAAAGACGTCGTGAGAGAAAGAACATTGAAAAGGGCGCGGCACATATCTGCTCCACTTACAATAACACAATCGTTACTCTTACTGACGTAGACGGAAATGCTCTTTCTTGGGCATCAGCCGGTGAACTCGGTTTCAAGGGTTCAAAGAAGTCCACACCCTTTGCAGCACAGATGGCAGCAGAACAGGCAGCCAGAGCAGCAATGGAGCACGGACTCAAAACTGTTGAAGTATTTGTAAAAGGCCCCGGTCAGGGAAGAGAATCTGCAATCAGAGCTCTTCAGACAGCAGGTCTTGACATTACACTCATCAAAGACGTAACACCTATTCCGCACAACGGATGCCGTCCTCCCAAGAGAAGACGTGTATAATTAAAGAAGGAGGTGCAAGATTATGGCAAAATATACAGGACCTTCATGCAGACAGTGCCGCAGAGAAGGCGTTAAGATGTTCCTTAAGGGTGACAGATGCTTTACCGACAAGTGTGCCATCGTAAGACGTAGCACAATACCCGGTCAGCACGGTGCAGCCAGAAGAGGAATGATGAAGAACTACGGTCTCCAGCTTCGTGAAAAGCAGAAAGCAAAGAGATACTACGGTGTTCTTGAAAAGCAGTTCAGAAACTACTATGACAAGGCTAATGCAACCGAGGGTATGACAGGTGAAAACCTTCTCAAGCTCATCGAAAGAAGACTTGACAACGTAGTTTACAGAATGGGATTTGCTGAAAGCAGAAGAGATGCAAGACAGCTTGTTCGTCACGGCCACTTCACTCTCAACGGCGTTAAGGCAAATATACCTTCTCAGCTTGTAAAGCTTGGTGACGAGATTGCAGTTAAGGAAACAAGCAAGTCTCTTCCTAAGTTCAAGTCGCTTATCGAAAATATCGACAATAAGAAGAATCCTCAGTGGCTCGATGTTAACAAGACAAATCTCACCGCTAAGGTAGTTGCTCTTCCTGCAAGAGAAGACGTTGACTTTGAGATTCAGGAGAACCTTATCGTCGAATTGTACTCCAAATAAGAGTTATCATCAACAAGCCCGATGCTTTTATTTGCGTGGTACAATTCAGTGTGCCGCGTGATAAAGCATGTATAGTTTAATTAAAACTAATTATTAGGAGGAAAATGATGATAGAATTTAAGAGACCGAGTATAGAGACTGTTGAAGTTAGCGACAACGGATCATATGGCAAATTCGAAATTGAACCCCTCGAAAGAGGATTCGGTATAACTTTAGGTAATTCCCTCCGCAGAGTGCTTCTCAGCTCTCTTCCGGGTGTTGCTGTAACCTGTGTAAAAATAGATGGTGTTTTACATGAAATCTCAACAGTATCCGGAGTGAAGGAAGACGTAACCGAAATTATCCTTAATGTAAAAGGCATTACGGCTAAACTCTTTTGCGACTGTCCTAAGACAGTAGTAATTGATATGACAGGCGAGGGTGAGGTAACAGCAGGTGACATCAAGACCGACGCTGATATCGAAATTATCAACCCCGACCATCATATCGCAACTCTTGCAGCTGATACAAAGTTCTATATGGAGCTTACCTTCGATCAGGGCAGAGGATATGTAAGTTCTGATAAAAACAAGCAGAACGGTGCAGGTACCATCGGTATGATTTATACTGACTCCATCTACACACCCGTGTATAACGCTAATTACACCGTTACACCCGCACGTGTAGGTAACAGTATAGATTTCGACAAGCTTACTCTTGAAGTGCAGACCGACGGAACACTCACTGCAAAAGAGGCAGTTTCGATTGCCGCCAAGATTCTCAACGATCATCTTGAATTGTTTATCAATCTTTCGGACAGTGCAAATTCACCTGCCGTTGGAATGGTAGACGATGATAAAACCGTCATGAAAATCCAGCTTGAGATGACCATTGAGGAGCTTGACTTGTCAGTTCGTTCATTCAACTGCTTGAAGAGAGCAGGTATTGACACAGTTGGCGATCTGACTAATCGTACACAAGACGAAATGATCAAGGTGCGTAATCTTGGTAAGAAATCCCTTGAGGAAGTAATCCAGAAGCTTGAAACTATGGGACTTTCACTCAAGAAGGAAGACGAGTAAACGCACAACGTTTGTAATACTGAGTAAAGGAGGAACACAAAATGCCGGGAACAAGAAAGTTAGGTCGCACAACCGACCAGAGAATGGCAATGCTCAGAGGCATGACAACATACCTTTTGGAAAATGGTAAAATAGAAACCACTTTAACAAGAGCTAAGGAAGTAAGAAGCCTTGCTGAAAAGATGATTACACTTGGTAAGACCAATACACTCGCATCCAGAAGACAGGCACTTGCATTTATCACTAAAGAGGACGTTGTAACAAAGCTTTTCAACGAAATCGCTCCTGCTTATGCAGAAAGAAACGGTGGTTATACAAGAATCCTTCGTAAAGGACCCAGACGCGGTGACGCTGCTGAAATGGCAATCATCGAGCTTGTAAAGTAATTATAAAAAATGTGTAGCGCGAATTCAGTCGCGCTACACTTTTTTTGTTGCTTTTGTTCGATTAAAAGAATCTCAAGGCGTGCTTTTCGATAAACTCTTCGCATTCCTCCAAAGGAAGTGCTTTTGCATAGTACCATCCCTGAATATAATCGCAGCATGAGAGAGAAACAAGCGTGTTTTGCTCTTCGGTCTCAACTCCCTCACAGATTACACTCATATCCATACTGTGGGCAAGCTCTATAATACCAGAAAGTAATGCCTTACCCTTTTCAGTATCGGTTTTCAGCAAAATGTCTCTGTCTATTTTAACAACGTCGATGGGGTAATCACAAAGGTTTGCAAGGGGAGTATAACCGCTTCCCAAGTCATCCAGATACACCATAAACCCAAGCTCCTTGCAGAGAGCAACGTTTCTTCGTGCTACTTCTACGTTTTTTTCTATTGAATCTTCGGTTATTTCAATTGCGAGCTTTGACTTGTCAAAGCTATAGCGCTCGGATATTTCCTTGAGCTTATCGATACAGTCATCCTCTGAGAGTGTAATTCTTGTAAAATTACAGGAAATTGAAATATCCTTATGCTGTGTATTATCCCATTTTTCAAGTTGACGGCAAGCAAATTCAAACATATAGAAATCGTGCTTACTTATGAGTCCGTTTTTTTCCATATGTTCAATATAATTTACAGGGCCTATAACACCTTTTTCAGGGTTATCCCATCTTGAAAGGGCTTCTGCCGACACAATTCTTTTAGTCTTATTATCAACGATAAATTGGAGGTACATCTTGAACTCATTGTTTTCAAGACCCTTAATAATGCTTTTAGTAATATTATTTTCCATAGCAAAAAACTCCTTTTTGGCTTGTTGATAAAATCATTTATCTTTTTTTGTACTTTTTACCGTTGATGAAATTATGTACTTGGGTCTGCCTTTGATTTCTTCGTAAATACGTGCAATGTAGTATCCGATAATGCCGAGACTTATCATAATTATACTACCTATGAAAATTGTTATAATTATGACGGTTGTCATACCTTCAAGAGCTCTTCCGACTATTTTGTCGATAAGTGCCCAAACTCCGAATATGCAAGATATTATAAGCATTACTACGCCGAGTATAGTTACAATTTGCATCGGTGCTGTGGAATATGAGGTGATATTAGAGAGTGCATACTTTACAAGTCCTCTTGTTGACCACTTTGATTCGCCGTCAACGCGCTCTGCAACACTGTATTCTACAGTGGTTTTATTGTAACCTACCCAGAAAGAGATTGCTCTAAAAAAGCCTCTTTCCGGCATCTTATTGAGTACGTCTACAACCTTTCTGTCAAGAAGCTTGAAGTCAGAGGAGTTAGACATATCAAAGCCTGCCATACGGCTGATAACCGAGTAAAAGAGCTTTGCACTCATACTGTGCACTTTCTTTTCCTGTCCGCGGTCTTTTTTTATTCCTTCAACGACTTCATATCCCTGTTCCCACAGACGGTACATTTCAACAATCTTTTCCGGTGGGTGCTGAAGGTCGCAGTCAATAACAACTGCACAATCTCCGTTTACCGCAGCAAGTCCTGCAGATATAGCCGATTCTTTTCCAAAATTTCTGGAAAAATGAAGTCCTACGACGTTGCTCTTTTCGCTTGACAACTCGGTTATTACCTTGTAGGTGTTGTCGCGAGAGCCGTCATCAATGAAAATAAGCTCACATTCAATACCATTTTCTTCGAGTAGAGAGTTGATGGCATCATAGGCGTGTCTTATACACTTCTCCTCGTTATAAGACGGAATAATTACCGATAACATAAAAATCACCTTGTTAAATTAAAGTTTCAAATTGAGTAACGGGAATTGGTCGGTAAAAGTAATATCCTTGAAGGAAGTCACATCCTGCTTCCGTTACTATTTTTCTGTGCTCTTCTGTTTCAATTCCCTCACAAAGAGTCTTAAAGCCCAGATCGTGAGCAGTTTTTATAATGTTTTTGAGAATTAAAAATCCTGTATGATTGATTGCTTTTTGAGTAATGTCCTTATCAATCTTTACAATATCTATATCGAAATCAGATAAGTCTCCAAAGCTTGTGTAGCCTTTACCGAAATCGTCAAGAAGTATCAAAATACCTTTTTCCTTCAGTACTTTGAGATTATTTACCATATGTGCTTTTTCATCTTTATTAAGGTTCTTGTCTTCCAAAATTTCTATTGCAATACACGAAAAGTCTATACCGTATTTTTCTACAATATTTATTATGTTGTCGGCAAGAGCTTGGTCACAAAGAGTGAAGCGCGAAAAATTTATAGTATATATTTTTTGTGTTCGTTTTTCTTTGTCACAGGAAATCCATTTGCAATTTTTTTCGAAAATATAATAATCGAATTTTTCATTAAGTCCTACGTTGTTTACCGCAGAAAGAAAATGTTTGGGGGTTAGAACACCTTCCTTTGATGAATTAAGTCTCGCAAGAACCTCCGCTCCCATAATCTTTTGAGTTTTTGCTTCAAGAATGGGTTGATACTCCAGAAAGAATTTATTGTTGTCAATATCGTTCTGTATGCTGTTTTCTATTTCAATTTTTCTTTCAAATTCTTTTCCGTTTACGTTATCCCAAAGACAGTACAATTCTTCTTTGTCCTCGGCAATACTGCACGCCTGCTTCGCTCGGCTGAGAGCGGTTTTAAATGAAACCTCCGTGGAGCTTGTTGTATGATAGCCGAAGTTTATACGTATTACATTTATTGCGCCGTGGTTTGAAATAACCTCGTTAATTTCTTCAAAGCAGGCATCCATAATGGCAGGCATATCTTCGGCAGGCAACATATTAAGTGATACAAAATTCTCTTTGCCGTAATGAGATATCTCTCCGTCAATGGCAAGACACAAATGATTAAAGAGCACCTTTTTTACATATTCGTATATTCTTAAGGCTTTGGATTCCGAATACACTCTTTTCACAGAGTCAAGGGAGAGCGAGATATAAAGAAGAGTTCTCTTTTTTCTGAGTGACCCTGCTTTTTCAAAATCGCTTTCTATTTTACCTATTCCGCAAAAGCCTTTTTCCGCAGTACCTTTTGCCGTTCTCATCGACTTTATTGTAAAATAAAGGGCAACCAGTCCCATCAGAATAAAAATCATTGCAAGAATAGTTATAATTACGTAAGGATATTCAAAAATTCGCATTTATTTCACCTGTTTACTATTTTTCAAAAATAGGATACTCCTTCGTTCCCGATGTCTGTTTAAGTCCCATAGACTTGGCAACACGAACACATTTTTCGATGTCTTCCCTTGCCACTTTCTTTCTTCTTGATATCTCCTTCATCAAGAATGAAAGGTCAAAGGAAAGCATACCCTTTAAAAGGTCCTTCTTTGATATGCCGCGTCTTTTGTATTCAGCCAGAATCTCAAAAAGAGAATAGTCTATTATCTCTTTCTCGAATTTGTCTGCGCTTACCTTTTTTAGCCATTTTGCAAATTTTATAAATTTATCAATGTCGGCAGTTTCTCTAAAATAAATTCCGCTTATGTAAAACTCTTTAATATCCTCCTCCATTTCTTCAAGAAGGGAAGAGTAGTATTTTTCTTCAATGCCAAGCACTTCCTTGCGCTGTCTTTCAAGAGTTGTGCTTGTAATCTGCTTATCATGAAGACGATAAATCATAAGGCACTCGGGGAGAATGCGGATGTTTTTTCCACCCATAATCATTCTTGTCCAAAGCTCAAGGTCTTCTGTGCAGGTAAGCTTTGTGTCATAGCGGAATTCCTTCATTACCTCCGCTTTCGCAATGATACCGGGGTGAAGAATGGGATTTGCCACAAGGAGCATAGCTTTTATGGCACCACAGTCTGTTCTTCCGCCTGCACCGCCCGACATATATACTCCGTTTTTGACTGTCATAAATCTACAGGAGGACATATCCACGTCGGGGTTTTCTTCCATAAATTTAAATTGCTTTTCAAGTCTGTCGGGAAGACATATATCGTCGGCATCCATTCTGGCGATGTACTTGCCCCAGCAAAGTGAAACCGCTCTGTTAAGAGAGGCGGGAAGCCTTCTGTTTACCTCGTTCGGGTACACCTTAACACGGTTGTCAGCTTTTTCAAGCTCTGCAAGAATTTCCCCTGTTGAGTCTGTTGAGCAGTCGTTTATAATTATAAGCTCCCAGTTTTTGAACGTTTGGTTTATAACGCTTTCTACCGCTTCCTTAATATAAGCTTCGCCGTTATATACACTCATAATTATCGATATATCAGGCATCATAACAATTTACCTCCCAAATACGCGTTTGATATTTTTACAAAGATTAAGAAAATAAAAGGCTGTTCTGTAATAGCTCCTTTTCATAAGGAAGAGACCGATTTTTGTTTTCGGTGAGATGCTTTCAAATTTTGCAAGTGGTATTTTTTTTATGTGTATTGAGCTTTTGATGTTGTTTTTCAATTCCTTTATACACGAAAAATAATTACCTTCCGCAGCAGATGCAAGTATAGCAAAGCACATGAAGAACGAATAACGGCAAACCTGTTCGTCAAAGTTCGAAATTTTGCTAAAATCGTTCTTCGCAATTTCGTTTATAACGTTTTCGATGAGGAATATCTGTTTTGTGTTGAATTCCTTTGACAGAGAGTCTTCTCTTACGGTGTATAAATATGCTTCTTTTTTGCTTATGTACACGCTTTCTGCGTTAAGATAACAGGGAACAACACAACACAGGTCTTCACCAAGGGAAATCTTTTCGCTGACGTTCAGCTGATGGGGGAGGATAAACTCTCGTTTAATCGCCTTGCCCGACAGGTAGAAGGACACGTGATTCATATTCTTGTCCATCAACAGTCTTGGGTAAATATACTTTTCGATAGCGTTCTTATCATAAAAGCCCTCGTCAAGTCCGTCGTTCGTGACATTAACGGTTTTTCCACCCTTAACCCATCTGTATGCAAAGGATACGATTTGTGCACCCGTTTCGGTTATGATTTTGTGCGCACATTCAAGAGTATCTTTTTCGATAAGGTCATCGGAGTCCAGGTTATATACGTACTCTCCCTCGGCAACCTTGATTCCTGCTCTTCTGGCACTGGCAAGTCCGCCGTTAGCCTTGTGAACTACCTTGATACGGCTATCCTTTTCCTTGTAGCTGTCGCAAATAGCAGGACAGTTATCGGGTGAGCCGTCATTTACAAGAATCAGCTCAAAATCCGAGAAGGTCTGTTGTAACACACTTTCTATACAAATCGGCAGGTATTTTTCAACCTTGTATACGGGAACGATTACTGAAAAAAACATATTATCGCCTATCTACTCCTTAATCCTACAAGTATTTTTAAGACACGGTAAAGCTTCCATTTTACTCCGTAGGCAAATATTCTTTGCTTCAGAGGAAGGGTTGACAGAGGATAGGATTTAAGCGCCTCTGTCGTCAAAGGATTTGTGCAAATCGCCTTCAGTCTTTCCTTCAGCTTACTGTATCTTATGTTGTTGGCAGCCGCATACATTATTTCTTGAGAGCAGAGTACTCTGCACATCGCCTGCCAGAATCTGTAGATATATATCCGATATTCACTTTTCGGAATGTCCTTAAGGAATCTCTTTTCCACTTGTGATACGAAAATAAGACTCTTTTCAAATCGGTCTTTTTTATATGACTTCGAAATTGAAGCTTCGTTTCTGTAATAGTTATAAAAAGCTTCTTTTATGCCTGTTGCTTTCTTGATATGAGAAATATAGTCTATCATAAAGAGAGCATCCTCCGAAAGTATCTCACGCTCGGATTCAAAGGTAATATTGTTTTCCTTTATAATCTCTGCTCTGAAAAGATTCTTCCAGATGCTCATTCCGTATTTACTGTCGTCTGCATCCTCGGGCTTGGCACCTATGATGCCCATCCTGAGTCCCTTCAGCTCTTCGTCACTCTCGAAATGAGTATCCTTTTCGAAGTATGATTTTGAAACACGCTCGCCTTTTTTACTGAACATATTTCCGTTTACAAACAAAACACCCGACATCACAAGGTCAGAGCCGTATTTTTCGGCTTTTTCGTAAAGGGTCTTGAACATATCGGGCTCTACGAAATCATCAGAGTCGACAAAGCCGATATATTCACCGCGCGCTATTTCAAGCGCCGCATTTCTTGCCTTTCCTGCACCCTCATTTTCTTTATGAATAACCCTTATGCGAGAGTCGGACTCCGCAAGCCTCTTGCATATTTCAAGGGAGGAATCTGTTGAGGAGTCGTCCACAAGTATTATTTCAAGCTCATCAAGCGTTTGAGAGATGAGTGAACCGACACATCTTTCGATATATTTTTCTACGTTATATACAGGAATGATAATACTAATCTTTGGTACGGACAATTATCTCACCTCGAAATCAGTTTTTCATATTCTCCAATCAGAATATCCGAGTAGGTCTTAACGCTTAGAATGTTGTCCTTCTCGTTTTTGCAGTTTTCCTCAATAGTCTTGTAGTACTCTTCGTTTTCAATAGTTTCCTTTAATTTAGCGGCAACGCCCTCGGGGGTAGGATCGTTTACAAGAGTACCTGTGACCCCGTCACGAACAAGCTCTGCCATTCCTCCGCTATTCATAGTGACAACGGGGACACCCATACAGTGCGCCTCAAGAATGGATAGTGGGCAGTTTTCGTAGCATACCGAGGGGAGAAGAAGCAGCTTTGCATCTCCTACAAGCTTTGTGAGCTTTTCGCCTGTAACGAATCCCGCAAGCTTTACGTTGGGAATATCCTTGAGCATATCCTCGTCGGGACCGTTACCTGCAATAACGAAGTTGTAGTCGGGGAGGAGCTTTGCCGCCCCTGCAATATTTTCGATTCCCTTTTCCTTGGAAAGTCTTCCCACGTATACTATATACGAGTCTGCCTTCCTGTCGGTATTTGTGAACTTTTCTTTGTTTATGAAGTTATGTATGGTTATTGTTTTGCCTTTGTAAAAGCTTCTCGCATTCAAAAGCTTGTTCTCAAGAAAGTTGCTTGGGCAAACGAATAGGTCTACCTTTTTGTAGGTCTTGAGGAGCGAATAGAACTTTGCTTCAACAACACCTAAAAGGCTTTTAACCGTTGAGCCGTGAATGCATTTATTTTTAACACAGTTAAACACGGAACCGTGAACACACTTTTCACAAGGGGTGTTTTTATCGAAATTATAGAAAAGGTGGTTGGGGCAAATCATCTGATAGTCGTGCACCGTCTGAACAAGAGGTACGCCTTTCTTCTTTATCCCGTCTATAATAGAAGGGGTAAGCTGAAAGTTTATATTGTTCATATGAACTATATCGGGCTTGAAGGTGTCGATTACCTTCATAATCTTCTTTTTTGCCTCAAAAGAGTAGATTATCTTGAAAGGATATAAGAATCTGGCAAGCCCCGTTGAGTGAAAGTCCATATTCTGAGTATAAAGCCCTGCCGAATTACCAACGGTATTCTTTTCATCGTACATTCCGAAATACTCAACCTCGTGTCCAAGCTTTTCGAAGTACTCTCCGAGATAAAGCATATAGCTTTCGCTTCCTCCGCGAGGATAGAGAAATTTGTTTACCATCAAAATTTTCATAGCAAAGAATCGCTTTCTGTTTTGTTTTCTTTAGAAACTCTTTTAAATATTTTAAATTCTGTATTTCTCACGTTTTCGTCATAGCAGTTTCCCATCATCAGCATCGCAAGAACACCTGTCAGAAGGGGATAGTTCATTGTGTTGTCGGTTGATGAAACTATTATCAGATAAACGGTAAGCATAAAAGCAATGATTGCATTTTCCACGTTACCCTTTCTTCCGAAATATAAAACTCTCACAAGCGTCATGGAGGTGAGCCATATAATATAGCCCCAGAAGCCAAGGTCGATGAAATGCTGAAGGAAGTCGTTGTGAACAGATGCAACTCCGACTTTCATAAAGGTATTGAGCTGATATGTCAAATAGCCTATTCCGTTACCTAAAAATCCCGGATCAAAGTCGTAAAATTTATCTACCGCCTGATATATCTCAACACGTCCGCTGGTTTCTATTCCTGCTTTTTCAAGAAGCTCGAAGGCGCCCATCTTTATGAGCGCAACGTATCCTAAAAGTATAAGGATTATTGCTACCGTCAAAAATATAACCAGTCCGCTTGCGGTTTTTTTATTGTATTTCGCAATGAACTTCAAAATGTAACCGAAGATCAGGGCGATGACAATGGCGATAATTGCAATTCTTTTAAGTGCCGACAAGAAGCAGAAAAGAGTTAAAATGAGTAATATAAAGTAAATTATACTCTTTCGGGGCTTGAATAGCATATAAATAAGATACGCTCCGAGACAGAAAGCAAGCTCGTGTATTTCCGCTTGAATGATAATATCGCCTGTAACACCTGCGAAGGTGATTATAAGTGTTATAAATTCCGACATATAGCTTCCGAGACCGTATTCGGCAATGATGGTAAGTATCATTAAAATATTTGCAATAAGTATTGCAAGCAGATTGTACCATACGCCCTTGTTCCCGAAAACGTAAAGTAAGGCACCTGCGCCAAGGGCAAAGGATAGCATATTAGCATATATAAATGAGCTTGAAAGTCCTCTGGATATAACGCCGGTAGGGGCAAGTCCCACAAACCATATAAAGAGGGATACTACCGTTGTAACGGCAAGGGGGGTGCTGTAGATGCAGGCATCTGTAAAAGAGGTAACGCCTCTTGCTATATTCGGCTTGTACATAAACATAAGCAATGCTGAGCCGAAAAGAACGAGGGCAAAAGCGTGGCGGAAGGTTACGTGGATACCGAGATCGATATATTCGTTGAGAAAATAATACATCATTACGGCAACTGCCACAAAATAACATACCTTTGCTTTTTCAAGCAGTTTATTCTCCACGCCCTTGCCCTCCTTTATTTTTAGTTACTGATTCTTAAATCCGAAACGTAGCTCTTTTTATTTTCTATAGCTTCGGAGAACAGTCTTCTTGCAGTCTTATTTTCCTTGAAGGTTTCTGCTATACCTATCTTATACTCGATAACTACGTTTCTCAGCTCATCTCTTTCGTCCAGTCTGAGTCTGAAAAGTCTCATTATATCTTCAACTGTGATATAATCTGCATTTTCCGTAAGCATTACGAAGCTGCCGTTACCGTTGTATATGAACTCTGTCTTTGATTTACCGAAGGTTTCCTTTATATAGTTTGCGAACATCTTGATTATATCGTCGCCCACCTCTCTTGAATATTCAGAGTTGATGTGCGCAAGATTTGCTATATCCACAAGACAGTACACAACACCGTCGTCCAGGAGCTTTTTGTCCTTCGCCTTGAAATATTTATCAAGATATGCTCTGTTGCCGAATTCTGTGAAGTGGTCTGTATAGAAAATATAGTTTATTATATCTCCGGTTCTTCCGAGAACTATTGCACCGCCGATACAAACAACTACAAGGAAGAAGAAGGCAATTGCAGTATAGAGAATAACGTTAACACTTTCTCTGATAGAAGCTGAAGACAAAACTGAAATGTAGCTTGCACCAAGATATTTGTTGTACTCAGTATTTGTTTTTGTTGTGGTTTCATATAGGGTGTTCAGCTCTGCAAGAAGGGTATCTATCTCGCTTTCCACCTCTTCCCGTACCCTTGCATATTCCTTATCGCAAAGCTCTGCGCAGGTAAGAGGAGAATCTTGGCATTTGTCGTTGCATTTTCCCGTACAGCTTGTGAAGGTGTCAAGGATATACTTGCAGTATGCCGAGTCAATAATGGAGTGTTCCTTGCTTTCGTTGTTGTTTCGCCAGCTATATATAAGCTCGTCGTAGGTTACTGTCTGATCTCCGAAATAATCCTGAACGTTTCTTTCATGCACGTTGTCGAGAATGTATTCATAGGAAATGTTCGTATTTCCCGACTCTCTCATTTTCGTAACGTATGCATCAATTACGGTAACAATATCCTCTACAATGCTTTCGTCCTTTGCATTGGAAATATTGTTGTTATCTATTCTTGTGGTATAGTCGGAAACAAGCACCGTCTTGTCCTTGGTTATCTGATACTTGTAAATTCTCGATAGGAGGGAGGAGACCTTGACCTCTCTCAGATAATTGAAGTCGTCGGCAAGCTCCGAAAAGGACACTCCCGTTTCGCTTGACCTATAGAAATTATTCTGACCGATTCGCTGATAAAGCGTGTTCAGTGTATTATCAATACTTGTGTCAATAAGCTCCATCATCTCAATAAAATCATAATCGTTTTTGTTGAGCTTTTCTATGGTGTTATTGGCGGGAGCTACGTTTACGTATTTCTGACTGAACTGTTCAAAATAGACGTCAAGGGTTTCGTCAAGTATCGTTCTTGCAAATTCAGGACCTTCTCCACTGGTTGAAGAGAAGGAAACGATAAAGGTACTGGGCTTATATACGTACTCTTCGCCTTCTTCCAGCTTTGCATCCTTCTGTGCTACCTTGTCCGCGTCCTCGATGGGCGTTATGTTGATTCTAGATATAAGATTGTCAACCGAATAGATTCCCGTAAGACCCATTCTGTCAACGACCTTCGACATAACCGCAGAGGACTTTATTTCATTTACGTCCAGCTTGTCACCTGTAGGAGCAAGTCCCTTTTCAGCCTGTTCATCGTTGTAGTGTATAACCTCTGACGCAATATAGGTGTTTGAGGACGACAGCTTAAAATAAATAGCGTACGTCATAAGAAGACAAAAAACTATAATAATCGGCAGAAGCTTTTTTATATATCTTAAAATCTGGAAATTTTTCATTCTAATCCTCACTCAGACGGCTTAAGATTTTTTGGGGAATTTTTTAGAAATTCTGTAAAGCACAAATGACAGATATGCAAATGCCGCAAAGAGTATCAGTGTCCGAAGCTCGTCCATAATGGATATACCGTAAATGGTTACCGCGATACACTGATTCATTTTGTGTCTTGAATACTCTCTTCCTGCCGTTACCGCTTCTTTTTCAAAAGCCTTTAGATTATCATAGATTGCATTTACAAGTGAATCTGCCGATACGTAAAATTTAGCGCCGTAGTCAGCTGCCGATATTTTGTCGATTATCAGCTTGTTGTCCATAATCTCTTTTTCGTTTGATGCAACGTAGTCGCTGAACTCGGTAGCCTTAACAGAAAGCTCGTCGATACCTACCTTTGTTCGACCCATATAATATTTTCCCGATTGGTCCCAGGTGGGTACCAGAACGATTCGGGTCATTTCTTCACTGTACATAGCAATCGCTTCATTGCAAAGTCTGTATGAAGCCTCGTTCTTCTGCCTGTCAAAGTCTACGTTCTTGTTGTGGTAAGAGAGTCGGTCAACGTAGCCGTTTTTATCTCTTACAACACCGTTTTGAAGAATGAGTGCGCGCAGATTTTGATTTATCTGGGTTTCCTTGAACTGATAAACCTTGCCCGCAATGGAATTAAATGTGCTTCCGTTTTCGGTAACGAAGCTGTTGTTCTTTGCCGCCATACCGTACAAATAATTGAGAACAGCTTGTGTTTCCTTATCGAGATAAGCTACGATGTCCATATATTCCATCTTATCAAAGTCGGGCTTTTCGGCATCAAGACTGAAATTATCGGTATATTTTTCGATATAGTATTCCTTGTAAGCCGAGGTTATGAGTTTTATTACGTTTTCGGAATCCAGGTGCGCGGTTTCCTTTGAAGCGTGGTATTCTACCGCAAATTCGGTGGATATGTGATATTGAGCTTCATCATCTACACCGCCCTGCACACAAGGGTAAACCACGAGACAGCTTTTAAGCTGACTTACGGTGACGTTTTCAAGTGCGCCCTTCTCGATGGCTCTTTCAACTACCTCGTCGCTTATAATTTCCGACATATTGTATCTTGTACCGTTGGAATTAAGTGCATTGGAGGCTTCGGAATAATTGAGTGCGACTATGGCGTGAACGGATTTTTTCATTTCAAAGTGATTGAGAAGTCCGTACACAATGGCTATGATAAGGCAGAGCATAATTATTCCCGCGTTGAAATACTCGGCAGTTTTGAAAATCTGTGTACGCTCTGTACGGTTTACGTTTTTTGAGCGTAATAAAATTAATGCAACAGATGCTACAAATATCAAACCGATAACGAGAAGTATCAGCTTCAGAATTAGTCCTGTAAACAAATCCATTCACCTCCTAAAATCTATTGACGTCGATAACAACCAGCTCGGGCTGATTGTTTATGCGAAGGATACTTGAATTATCAAGACCCGCGTTAACTATAAGGGTAGCGCCCGACACGTTGTATCTTCCGTAAACGAAAGCACCGCTTCTTTCGGGGAAGAGACCGCCTTCGTTTGTGTAGAGAGGGCCAAGCACGGGTATTCTCATTATACCGCCGTGTGTATGCCCCGCTATCATCAGGTCGCCCCAATATTCAGCACCGAGTTCTTCAAAAATGAAAGGCTCGTGCACCGCTGTTATCTTAACGTTGTCGGTGTCCTCGTACATATAATCGAGGAAAGCATTTCCCGAATAAGGCCAGAACGCCGAAGGATTTGAGCTTAAAACTCCGTATACGTCAACGTTCGTATTTTTTATCCTTACGGTATCCTTTTCATTCTTCAAAACCTTGATTCCGACGCTCTCAAGCTTTTCCTCAAAGGTGTCTTCGATATCCCAAAGTGCCGATTCGTCGCGGTTGTTGTCGTCAAATCCGAATTTCTTATCTAAGGTATTCTTTACGAGAGGGAAGCCGTAAATGCTTTCCACCTCGTTGTTTCCGTATACGTAATAAGAGGGGGCGATCTCTGCAAGACTTTTGCATAAGGACGTCGCATAGTCAAGGTCTTCTGTCGCCGAATTCACAATGTCGCCTGTACAGATAATGATATCAGGCTTCAGCCTGCTGATTCGTTCAAGAAGTGCTTCGTTGTTCTTGCCGTAAGAGGTACTGTGCAGATCCGATATCTGAATAACTCTGATGGGACTGTCAACCTTTATACTGCTTGTAATGTAAAACGTCTCTCTGAAATTTCTGTTGACGATATAATTACACAAAACGACAATGACCGATGCCGCAATACCAAGAAAGATAATACCGATAACGAAAAAATTCAAAGCCTTGATGTTCTTTTTCGTTTTGGGTGCCAGAGCCTTGTGAGAGGTATTACTTTTTTTCTTTTTTACTATTTTTATTTTTTTCACCGAGCCGAAAAGAGAGTGTACCGAGATTTCCAAAGCCCCTCGGCATTTCTTCTTAAAAAGCTTGACGCTTTCGGTGCCGTGATAAATAACGGTAATCCGTTTTTCGTCAATCTCGTCTATGTCAAAGGTGTCAGCCCACGTGCGAGCAAGCTCTTCCGACGAAAGCTCTGCGAAAAGCTCTTTTATCTTTTCCTGATACTGCTCCATATCATCAATGTTTATTCTTTCATCCATATCAATAAACCCTTATTTCTGTTTTTGGTATAGCTCAACTGTGGATTTTGCAACGTCTCGCCAATTATACTTGCTTAAAATAAACTCATCTGCGCCATCGCGGTATTTCTCAACTGCTTCGCGGTTATCGCAAAGAAACTGAAGCTTCTCTCTGAGGTCGTCTACGTTTCCCTTTTTGAAGTAAAGCGCTCGGTTTTCGGCTACCGCTGTGTTTTCGGGAATGTCCGAGCAAACGAGAGCATTTGAGTAGGCAAGTGACTCCAAAAGGCAGAGTGACATACCCTCAAGGTCGGAGGGGAGAACGTTAATATATGAATTGGAATATACCTCGCTTAAGGTATCGCCCGAAATGAATCCCGTGAAAATGATGTTAGGATTTCCCTCTGCTTTTTCCTTCAGCATCCTTACGTAATCGTCGGTATCACTGGTATCTCCCGCGATAACGAGCTTTTTGTCGGTGTTTAGCAAAAGATAAGCATCGATGAGGTAATGAATTCCTTTTTCTGCTGTAAGTCTGGATACCACAGATATGTATTCGTCCTTATTCAGTCCGTACTTTTCGGTGATGATTTCGGCAGATTTTTTCTCGGGACGGCTGATACCGTTGTGAATGACGGTGGTTTCTCTGTTATACGTCTTTTTAAAATAATCCTGCGCGGCATCGCTCAAAACGATTACCTCGTCGGCGTATTTTGCAAGAACCTTTTCACCGAACTTTATATACTTGGATGCAAAGCCTTTACCCCATTTTTCTCTCTGCCAATCGAGTCCGTGAACGGTAGCAACGCACTTCTTTCCGAAAAGCTTGGGAATCCAAAGCGCCGCACATGGACCCTCGGCGTGAAAATGTATCACGTCGTATTTACAGAAGGACGCCGATATGGCGGCTGTAAAGGAGGCTATCATTGCAGCAAAGCCTCGAACGTCAAGAGTGGGAGCGTTTTTGAGCTTTACACCCTTAAATGTCTTGTTTTCTACAGTTCCCACGTACTCGTTTTCAACCTTGTCGGATGAGCGGTTATAGCAGGTGACCTCGTGTCCCATTTCTACAAGAATAGGACAGAGAGTTGTAAGCACGTTTTCGATTCCTCCGCGTCTGGAGGGAACGACCTTGTGCCCGATCATAGCAATTTTCATTTTTTTACTCCGTTTTATCTTCCGGTAGCCGTAAGCATAACTATCGGTGTTTTGAGCATAATTTTCAAATCGTTAGCGTAGGTTCTTGTCTGTATGTATTCGATATCCATTTCAACCCACTGCTCGAAGGGAATATCGTTTCTGTTTTTAGATATCTGCCAGGTACAGGTGAGTCCGGGAGTAACGAGAAGTCTGAGCTTCTGATAATCCGTATAGTACTGTACCTCGCGAGGAAGCGGAGGTCTCGGACCTACAAGGGTCATATCACCCTTGAGAACGTTAAAGAACTGCATAAGCTCGTCGAGTGAGAGCTTTCTTAAGAACTTTCCGACTCTTGTGATTCTGGGGTCGTTCTTAATCTTGAATACAGGACCGTCCATTTCGTTCATCTTAGCAAGCTCTTCAATCATTTTGTCTGCATTGGCACGCATGGTTCTGAACTTGTACATATAAAATTCTTTTCCGTGGCGTCCCACTCTTATCTGCTTATAGAAGGGACCTGCGCTGGGGTCGTCGATTACTATGACGATGGCAATTATTATCATCAAAGGAAGGAAGAAGAGAAGAATGAGCGTTGCAAAGAAGATATCGAAAAGTCTCTTGCTTTTCCAGAAGGTTCGATAGGATTTCTCTATGATAGCCTCCAGCTTTTCTCTTGTTTTTTCGTCTACCTTGTCTTGTTCAATGTAAGGCATTACAGTTTACCTCTTTCTGCGATTTTAATTACAGAATCAAATTCTGTTTTTCTGCTTTTGGATAAATAAAACTTTTGGAAAACTATACTTTCGTTTTCAGAAAGCTCTTCGCCTTCCGAAAAGTAACCGGGGTGAAACAAAACCTCTATATCCTTGCCCTGTTTTTCGGCAAGCTTTACGTAATGAGGCAGAATTCTCATAACTCTTTTCTCGTCCATTTTACCCGAAAAAAGAATTCCGAAAAAGTAAGCCGTGGGTATTTTATATCCTTTTGTGTGAGCCTTGTTTATAAGCCATAAGAGCTTCAGAAGCCATTGCTTTATGATATTCACCGCACTGTAGGTGAAATACAGGGAAGGCGTTTTTATAAAAGGGAGCAGCGGCTCGGCGGGAATTCTTACGTATTCCAAGTCGATTTTTTCATCCCTCAACACTCTTAAAAGTGTACTAAATACCGCGGGAATCATATGCGTGTGCTGATGAGAGTCGATGCAAAAAGCAGTACCCTCGGGAAGAAGACTCTTCCAGTACACAACCTGCGCTTTTATTTCGTTGTAAAGCTGTTCTTCAAGCTTTTTTCTTTTTGTCAAATTTAATTTAAAAAGTCCGCCGAAGGTGTGCTTTAAATTTCCCTTTTCATCCGCAAGCAAATCTATTTCTTGTGGCTTTGCCATGCAACGCCCTTCAACAAGATTGAGATGCAGAGAAACTCTTATTTTGTTATCCGAAAGAATTTCCTTTAAATCAAAGGGCGCAATATTCGGAAATACGCTTATCTTGTTAAGCGCACCGATGTCGGCGCATTCCTTTATACGCTTCGACGTCAGTGGGTTCAGCCCGTAATCGTCGGCACAAAAATAAATCATTTAATTTTCACCTTCTGCACCAAGCTTAACAACAATAGTTTTGTCTATCACTGCAACGGAGTTTTCCGACGGCCACTTCTCCATGGCTTTCACTTGGTCCTTCTGAAGAAATTCCTTTTTCTCATCTCCGTATAAAAAGTCAAAGTCCTTTTCACAGTAGTCACGAAGAGCTGCGGTAACTACGCTTTGTCCTACCGTTTCATCGTCTGCGCGTATTATATATCCGTCGGTGACACCCGTAACGTTTGGAGGAAGGTCAACGCTATAGCTTTCGCTATTGTCAAGGGCGCCTACAACAAGAATTCTGTCGCAATCCTCTGCACCCTCCGTTTCCTCTATCCTGTCGGCAATACGAATCAAAACACCGTATGACCGCTCATAAGCCATTTGTCCCTTGTGATAGCTTACGTTTGCTATAACCACCTGATTTGCTATTATAATAGCCGATACTATAAGCACCGTCCAGCACTTGAAGCAAGCGGCTTTGTCGCCCTCACTGCCTCTTTCGTAAATAATGACGAAGAACAGATAGAAGACGAAGTAGCCCATAAGCATAAGACTGTGATAGTCGATGCTTGCATTTATGAAAGCAAGTGCTCCTGCGCCTATCACAAGAAGAACTGTGAGCAGAAAGACAACAACAAGCTTGGACACGTTTTTATAAATGCCGCTTTTGAATATGGTTTTCAGATAGTAAAAAGCGGTAAAGATGAAAACAAAAATGTTTGCGATGAGATACACGTTCACGTCGTGACGGGGATCAAAGAACAGTCTTATAAACGTTTCCTTTACGATGTAAAGGGAAGCGGGGATATTTATATTCGAAAAGGATGCCGTTTCACTCATTCCCTGATAGTCGAGAAGCTCTGTGGAAAATACGGCAAGAAGTACCTTGAGGATTGCACTGTAGATGAGAAGCCCGGCTACTCCGGTAAGCGCCATAAAAAGTCCTTTTTTTAAGATTACTGCCGTAGAGGCATTTCGGTAAATAATTTCATCGATAAGATGGAGGAGCAGGAGCATTATAGTTACCGTAAGATACGCCTGATAAATACCTGCCGATAAGGCGATAAGAATTACCGAAAGAAAATATCTCGGCTTTTCGTTCGTCATAAGAACTGCCGCAAGAGCAGAAAGGAAAAACGCGATGCCGTAGCCATCTGCCACGTAGTTATACATAAGCACCGAGGTAACGGTAGGAAAGGATATGGTCAAAGCGCCTATAATCGAGGCGGTAATCTTTTTTTCAACGCTCAGCACCTTGCAAATGCAAACTGCACCGAGAGCGTGAAATATGATTGACACAATTCCGTTCAAAAATGGCAGATCGTAAAAGGAGGTGGCAGAGCAAGCTACAGGCAAAAACCACCTGCCAAGTCCTATCATATTCTGTGAATCATATCTGAAAACAAGAGAATCCCAGTTGGGAATCCAGCTCGTTATCTTATAAAGGTGTGCAAAAAGTCCCACAATGATAGCCGAAAAAAATGCAACCTTCCATTGAGAGGGAATATATGTATTTAATTTTCTTAACGTCTTTTCAGGCACTGTTACCACTCCAACCATTTAAATTTATGCAAAAACTTTCCGTATAGCTTGTCGTACATCTTGACTCCCACAAGCCTTTTTACAAAAAGCGTTCTTTTGGCGGTAGGTGTAGTCCAGGATGCAGAGAAGTGATGTATAGAATAAGTGTTTTTAGTTATCTTCTTTTTTCCCGTGTAGTATTTTATGGGACAAAGATATTCTTCGGGAAGCATTTGTATTCCCATAAAAATCTGATGCTGATCGGTTATATCCATGCCAAGCCTTTTCATAGTCTCGGTGTTTCTGTCGGGACAGGGTGTGATATCGTATTTGCCATCCTCAAGAACAAATGGGATATCGTCGTAATCCTTGAGAAGCGCCAGAACAAGCTCGTTCCCTTTTTCACATCCAAAGCCGAGACCCGTTGAAACAACACCGTTGTCGTCAAAGCCCATATAGCCACCGCCTTCGGTAAGCTTGTCGATGGACTTTATTATCTCAACGTCGGTGTCAAGATATATTCCGCCCTTTTCGTAAAGCACCTTGAGCCTTGCATAGTCGCTGACGAAAGCCCATTTACCTGCGTCGTAAGCCTCTTTTGCATATCTGTTTTGGTTGATGTCGAAATTATCCTCGTTTATGCAAACAATATCGTAATCGGGACAGTACCTTTTCCAGCTTTTAAGACATTTCTCGGAAAGAGCGGGCATTTTCCCGCGTCCGAACCAACAATAATAAATTACCTTCGGAACACTCATTGATTTTTCTTCTCCTTGTACAATTCAAAAGCGGCTTTAAATGCATCCTTGTTAAATATGAAATTCACAATTACGTAGAAGGGAACTATCCACAAAGAATGAATAACACCGTTCAAAAGGAGCTTCAAGAAGGACATTCCGCTGAAGGTGTCCACGAAGAACACTAACATCACTGCCGCAAACACCAAAGCGTTTGAAAAAATTATCTTATACGTGCGAAGCTGACTTCTGTGAAGCACTTCGCTGTTCGAATATCTTATAGTTACAATTCCTCTGTAAAGGAGCGCCGCAATCGTTCCAACTATAGCACCGCATATTCCCCAAATTATTACAGCCGCAACCGTAGTCGTGAGATTTATCACCATTTCCCATATTGCGTGCGAACGTGTCTTTTCAAAATCTCCCGAAAATTCAATAACTATGTTTGACGGAAGCTTGCAGCTTGCAATAATATTCATAATTACGAAAAGAAAGAGGAGAAGAGTGTTGGTGTATTCCGCATCGTTTATACCGCTTGTGTATATCTGTATGAGAGGGAGGAGGAATACCGCCATAAGCGTGTAGATGATAGCGGTCATCATAACGTAGAAGGTTTCGTATGCGCAGTAGAGTTTGTCAAATTTTTCGCGGTTTGTATGAAACGCCTGACCAAGCGCGAAGGTGAAGGACGAAACGACACTTGTTATGAAATTCTGTACCTGCGAAAAGAAGATGTTGTATATGGTGTAAATACTTACCGCCTTAAAGTCGCAGAGAAAAGAGATGATTATTACGTCGGTATTGTTGAAGACCATACCCGAAAGCTGATGAACAAGCACAGAGTTTTTTTGGGAAATAGCTTTGAAGTCGGGGCTTGCTTTAAGGTCCAGCCAGCTATATCTGCGCTTAGCGTAGAAGTATAGAAAGGCGAGCTGAAAGAGCGCGATTATACAGTAAACCAGCTGAATGAGAATGAGACTGTCGGTGAGCAGCAAAACGAGTATTTTTGCAATGCTTGATATGAGCTGAAGCGCGGTTTCGGAATTATTTATTACGTACTTTCTTCCGTCAACCTCCATAAGAATTCTGTATTTCGCCTGAACAAAATAGCTGAAGAGAGCAGGGAGGGCGGTGAGTAGTACAATGGAAAATATTACTCCGCTACTTATAGAAGTGGGTATCACGAAGGCGTAAAGGACTGCAATGATAAGCACTATCGCCAGATATATTGCGCCTGTACGTATGTAATAGGAGTGAGTTGCACAAATAACCTCGTTTGCACTCTTGTAGTCCTTTTCTCCTATCCTTTTGTAGAGAGCTTGGGTGGTGGCAAGTCCTACGCCTGCCTCCAGAAGACCCATATACATAAATATCTGCTTTATTGTGGAAAGAATGCCGTTGACCTCCGAGCCGAAGTTTTCGAGATAGAGTCTCGGCAAAAGGAAGCTAAGCGTTATGAGCACTACCTGATAAACAAGTGACGATATTAAATTGTTCTTGATTCTTGAGTCGGTATTCGACAAATCGCCGCCCCCTTATTTTTTATATACGGTTGTGGACGTAGCCTTCCGTAGCGTTTTCTCTCGGTATTATCCTTGCGGGATTCCCCATAACGATGCTGTGATCGGGTACGTCGAAATTTACGTAGGCAAGGGGAGCGATAAGCACGTCGCTTCCTATGTGCACGTTTCCCACTACCACCGCGTTTGTTCCTATCCAGCAGTCGTCCGAAATAATCGGAGCGCCCTTTCTTTTTCCTCGGTTTTCTGCACCGATGGTAACTCCCGTGCCCACGTTTACGTTTTTACCGAGCTTTGCGTCGGGGTGGATTATAACGCGTCCGAGATGCCCTATGTAGAAGCCCTCGCCGATGCTCGTTCTTGCAGGAATCTGAATGTGTGTTTTCTTCGATAAAGCAAGAAGTCTCGCGGTATAAAAAAGCTTTAAGGGCAAGAAATTGCATTCGTTTGCCTTTCTGAATAGCGAGATATATTTAATTTCAAGAGGACGGAACACCCTTTTCAAAAAGGGCTCTCCCTCTTCTCCGTAAAATCTGTAAAGGTCTTTTTTAAAAGTACTGTTCATTTTTCTTCACACTCATTTTTCTTCGAGAAATATTTTTCTCGTTATGAAGTTATAAACGGGAACGATTACCATTGCAAGAAATTTTATCACAAGGTAGTGAATGGTCGTATACGTCACACCCAGCCATATTATAAGCTCGTTGAGTAAAAGTCCTCCGATGCTGAGGAGAAGAAATATGATAAACTCCAAAGCCTTATTCTGCTTCTTCCCTTTGAAAACAAAGGTCATACTCAATATATAATTCACCGTTACCGAAACGCCGAAGGAGATTCCCGATGAAAGAAGCACGTCCAGAAGAAATACCTCTTTTAAAAGGAGGAGAACGCTTACGTCTACGAAGGCGGCAATTAAACCCACTATTGCAAATTTTATTATTTGTACCATAGATGTCGCCACCCTCTCTTAAAGTATGAGTCTTTTGTTTTAGCACACTCTTCCTATATAATATCATAGTTATATATAAAAATCAAGAATTTTGTTCGTTATGTTGCTTTTTTTGCCGATTTTTGCATAAAAAAACAAAAGATAGGCGCAACCCTTCGTTGCGCCTATCTCATAGGTGTTTATCTGTGTCGTAAATCCGTGTATTTTCCAAGTATTTTTATGAGTATCATACCGATAATGAAACCGACTGTACCTTGAATTGCATTGGGAAAAATATTTATCATAGAAGGGCCGAAGCCGTAGAGAAAGCCTTCAAAGATATAGTAGCCTGAAACCATAATAATTTCCGCAACGATTCCGCCAATAAATTTGGGGAAGGGCGGTCTTGAAATGGAAGGCTTTGATATAGACGAAATTAAAAGCGCCATAAGACCTTTTATAAGGAAGGTGGCTGGTATATATATGAAATATCCGAACGCCGCATCGGCAAGCGCCGAGCCGATTCCCGCCGCAAGAAAAGCGTAGAGGGGAGGGAGCATCGCACCCGAAAGAAGAACTATAGCATCTCCTAAATTCAGATATCCGCCGACGGGTGATGGAATTTTTATTACTATAGTAGCAACAAAGGTGAGAGCCGCAAGCATGGCGGCGGTGATTATTTTTTTCGTTGAATTCATTTCTCGTTATCTCCTGTTGACTTTTTACACAAAAGAGTATACAATACAACTGAACATATTAAAATAACCAAAACAGGAGTTTTTTATAATACCAGATGGAACGCAATTTAGGAAGAACGATTACAAAGCCCGCATACGTCACTCTCTACGAAAAGGTCAGAGGCGATATAGTAAGGGGCGTATACAAAAACGGCGAAAAGCTCCCGTCTAAAAGGGCTTTGTCCGATAAAACGGGGTATAGCGTAATAACGGTAGAGCATGCTTACGGACTTCTTGCGGACGAAGGGTATATCGAAGCAAGACAGAGAAGCGGATATTTTGTTATCTATCTCGAAAAGGATACCTTTGGAGTGCCCGAGGAGGAGCCTCGTAATTTCCCTGAGGTACTGCCCGAGGACGACGTTTCCTTTCCTTTTTCGGTGTTTGCAAAGGCGGTCAGAAGCGTCATTTCGGAAAAAGGCGAAATGATACTTCAGAAGACCGAAAACTATGGCTTGAACGAGCTAAGAAGCTCTGTTTCGGGTCATCTTTACAGAAGCCGAGGGATAAAGGTTCCGTACAACAGAATAATCATCGGCTCGGGTGCCGAATACCTGTACGGACTTATAGTTGAGCTACTGGGACGCGACAAAATATGGGGAATAGAGGACCCGTCATATATGAAGATAGAGCAGGTCTATCGGGCAAAGGGAGTGAGACTAGACCACCTGAAGCTTGGCGCCGACGGTATCATCACTTCCGAGCTTAACCGTACGCGTGCAAACGTTCTGCACATAACCCCCTACAGAAGCTTCCCCAGCGGAGTCACAGCTACACCCTCAAAGAGATACGAATACGTAAAATGGGCGAAAAAAACCTCTTCTTTCATTGTAGAGGACGATTTTGAATCGGAATTTACCCCTCTCCATAAGCCTGCAGAAACACTTTTTTCACTTTCAAAAAACGAAAACGTAATTTACATAAACACCTTCTCGAAAACTATCTCTTCATCCCTTAGAGCGGCTTATATGGTGCTCCCCGAAAGGCTCTTCGAAGAATTTGAAAAAAAGCTTTCGTTTTATTCCTGCACCGTTCCCACCTTCGAGCAGTTCCTTTTGGCGAAGCTTATTTCGGACGGCTCCTTTGAAAGACACATAAATTCGGTAAGACGAAGGAGAAGACGAGAAAAAAACAGCAGAAGCTGATCTGCTGTTTTTTTGCACTCTATATTATTAGCGGATTTTCAAGGTCAATGACTACCCATTTTTCGTTTTCTCTTGTCATATCCACTTTTATGACTATATCTGAGAATACGTCGTTATCCTCGTTATCGGGATGCTTGAAAATATAGGAATAGGAGAGGGTAACGTTTGCGGTAAAGGTACCGTTGTCATTCTTTGTGACGTTTCCGAAAAAGTCGGAAAACATAAGGTCGTACATTCCGTGGGAATCGACGCTTCCGTCTTCGTCAAGGGATGCGAAGGAGGACTTTATAAGACCGTAGTACTCTTCAAGCTTTTTCTTTGCTTCATCGGAGATTCCCGAAAAAAGATAACTTTCGAGAGGAATATCCTTTTCACTGTTCTGCGCCGCATAGTAAAGACCTATAACGTAGGTTGCGGCGGAATTTATTATCTTTCTTTCCTCACCTTCCTTCAGAACGGCGGAGGTGGTGCAGTCAAGGCTCTTGATATCGGGATTAAGGCTTATTTCAAAGGGCTCGAAGTAAGAGCCCTCGGCTTTTAATACTATAACGTCGTCCTCGGATTTTGCGGCAACGTGGTACTCGTCGTAATAGGGAGAGGTAACGTCGGAGGGCGTATAGTCCTCTCCGATGACCGCGCCCTTTGGCAGACGAAGCACAAGGTCATATTGGAAAAATTCTTCTGTATTTGTAACCGTATCCGAACATCCTGTAACGAGCAGGGCAAGAATAACGGTAATTGTCAAAAAAACGAGTTTCTTCATATCTGTTACCTCCTTATATTTCAAATAGAATTATATCATATATTTTCGAATATTTCAAACTTTATTTTCAAAAAGCATTGAATAAATTTTTTTATGTGCTAAAATGTAGGTAAAGATTGGGAGGAGGGTATTTATGAAAAGAGATGCTCACGGCTTCGACAGAGGCCTTGCCGATATAGTATATGAATTCGTTGACTTTAAGGATGCAGGAGTGAGAGTGGATTCTCCCGAGGTAAAAGCCCTTGTGAAAAGGTGGCAGAGCTTTATGAGCGCCAACTATTACGAGTGCACCGACGAGCTTCTTGAAGCACTGGGCGCTATGTACGCAGGGGACGATTTCAGAGAAAAGATTGACGTTTTCGGAAAAGGAACGGCGTTTTATATGAGCCTTGCGATACAGGCTTACTGTAAGGAAAAATAGCGTATTGCTTTTTTACTTTTTTGTGCTATAATGTTTTTGATAAGGAGGGGATGGGATGTCACTTCAGGAATCGGGAGAGATGTATCTTGAAACCATATACGTTCTGACGAGAAAAAACAAGCCTGTACGTTCTGTGGACATAAGTGAATATATGGGTTATTCCAAGCCGAGTGTCAGCCGTGCCGTAGGACTTCTGAAGCAGGGCGGATACGTTGTGTCGGACGAGGAAGGCTATCTCACTCTTACCGATGCGGGAATAGAAGCCGCGCACAGAATATACGAAAGACACACTATAATCACTAATCTTCTTACAGCGCTTGGCGTTGACGAAAAGACGGCGGCAGATGATGCCTGCAGAATTGAGCACGTTATAAGCGAAAGGTCCTTTGATGCAATGAAAAGATACCTTGAAGAGAGGTAATATAAATTTTGGAGGAAAAAATGAAGAACGTTTACACACCTAACGACTATCTTGAGCTTGGCACTGACGCTAAAATGATTCAAGCGGCGGTAGATGAAGCCGTGAAATACGGAGCAGAGGTAGTTATCCCCAGATTCAACGAAAGAACGGGAGAATGCCTTTGGGAGCTTGACGAAAGCATCAAGCTTCATTCGGGAAGCTACGTTACCCTCGACAACTGCCACATAAGACTTGCAGACGATACGTACATCCATTTCTTTGAAAACGATTCGGCGGACGACTTCGGCGAATGGTACGTAAGCAGCACAAAGCAGCACGATATCCGCCTTGAAGGAAAGGGAAATGCGGTGCTTGACGGCGGTAAGCACAACGGCGTTTTTGAAAAGGACTTCAATATCTATGACGAAAACGGTAACTTCGTTAAGAGCATCAAATATAAAGGACTTCCCTCTATCGCCGTAAACCGCGGTCTCGAATTCAGAAACGTTGACAGAATTACAGTTAAGGGTCTTCGCTTTATTCACCTTCGTTATTGGGCTATGTGCTTTGAATTCTGTACCTACGGACATATTTCGGATATCACCTTCGAGGCATTCGGCGAGGTGCCCAACCAGGACGGTATCGACATAAGAGTCGGATGTAACAACTTCCTTATTGAGAACATCTACGGACTCACCGGCGACGACACCATAGCACTTACCAATTTTGCAGGCAGGTTCCTTGAAACAAGTGATATGGATACCTCCATTCACGATATCATCATCTCCAACGTCCGTTCCTACCAGAGTGACAACTGCGACATTATAAGAATCCTCAACAGAGGCGGCGGAGTTATCTACAACGTGCAGATTAAGAACGTTGTTGACATTACCCCCGAATATAAGAAGGATAGAGCGCTTGCGGCTATCCGTATCGGAGATATCTGTGACTATCCTTCCAGACTTAACACACCCGGCGAAACGAGAAATATCATCGTTCGCGACGTTGTAACAAGAGCAAGATTCGGTGCATATATAGCAAACTCCGTTGTCGATTCTGTTTTCGATAACTTTATGATGACCTCAGACGGCGGTATAGGTATGTACTTCAACGGTTGCGAGATAAAGAACGTATTTATCAACAGATTTATGTACAATACGCTTGCCGAGGCACCTGCTACCGATATCGGATATAAGGAGATATTCCACAGAGTTGAGATAGACACACTCAATGCATTCCATTTCAACAACTGTAAGGCAGAAAACCTCAACATCGATAACGTAGTTGTAGGAAAGAACCTCACATACGTATTCGGCGGAAACAGCGATATGGAAATCAAGGCATCGAATATCGTTTGTCAGGACGAGAGCACCAAGCTTTCGGAAAAGCCCGTTGTTATCAATAAGTAAGAAAGCAAAAATAAAAAGTAGTCGGAATTGAACCGACCCCCAAAAGTTAGACCAAAATTCTAACGAATGGGAGGTCGGTTTTTTCATGGCAAAATATAGTTATGAATTCAAATTGCAGATTGTACAAGGATATTTAAATGGAGAAGGGGGTTATGGTTATCTTGCTAA
>JAZNYT010000009.1:0-2574 GCA_045594565.1 Eubacteriales bacterium | reverse complement strand
GGAATTTTGCTTTGCGTTCATTATACGAAAGAGTTTTTACTTCATCGCTCGTTTCATATACCTCTATACCACTTTGCGTATATCCAACTCTCGAATACTTCACACCGCTATCGGCGGTGTTTTCATTTTGTGCAACAGCATTTATATTCGCATCACTTTTAGCATTTCTCATCGAGGCATTATACGCATCGTTCCAAAGGCGGATAGCGGTATCAATCTCACTCGACTTAATATTGAGTTTTGCCTTAATCCATGCAAGAAAATCTCGAAATGCTTCTGCAACCTTGGAATGCTTTTTTGTTACCTCTTGAATGACAGACTCATTCGTAAATAACATCTGCATTGCATAGTCGCATACAACCTCTTCTTCGGCAACCTCACGAGAATAGCCGCGCTCAGACATATACTTTTCAACTCTGCCACCGTATCGACCAAGCACAAAATTTTTAAATCTGTTATAGCTCGCCTCGTCGAGCTGTTTCAGTCTGTGCGTTACCTCGTGTCCGAGGATAATCATCATCGCCGCTTCTTCGCCTTTAAGCGTGTGAGAATACTTTCCGTTCTTATAAACGTTTACCTCCGCATCGGCAGAAATATGCAGCTCACTGTATTTGGTTAAAGAGCCTCTGTCCTGCTTCCCGTTTTCAACGGTGCCCTTTGCATCAATAACAATATGTGCGCCGAGTTCTTTAGCAACCTTTTCGGCATCACGCACAAACTTGTTTGATACGTTTACCCCTTCGGCAACCGTTACAGTTCCAAGCGATGCCTTTGCCGCCTTGCCTGCGTTATATGCCTTTTTCTGATCAACAGGCGAAAGCGCACTCTTGTTGTCTACCTCAAACGCCTTGCCTTCAAAGCCGTTAAGATAAGCAGCGTCGAAATGTTTTGCAGCCCTAATCTTATCCGACGAGCTCTCTAAAGCGGCATCAAATGCTTTCTTGCCATCGGCAGAAAAATGCTCACGAACCTTTGATGTTGCTTTTTCTGTCTCTTCCGCCTTCGCCGCCTCTGCACCGTATTTATATGCCGCCTCCTGCATAGACGGGGTAAGCTCGCTGTCCTCGTCCACCTCAAAAGCATAGCCGAGCTCACCTTCACGGTACTTTATCTCAAACTGTCTTGCAGTTGCCTGCTTGTCGGCTGCATCTTCTATAGCAATATCAAACGCACCCTTTGCAATATCCGAAAGAGTATTACGCACAGTAGCAAAATTTTCGCCCTGTGCGCCGTTTTCGTCCTCTGTCGAGTAAATACCCTCTCCGCTTACAAAATCGCCCTCTTGACTTTTTTCTGCCGACTGTGGTATACTGTTAGTGGCAGAGATACTTTGATTTTCGTTTTTTGACGTTTCGCCAAGGTCAACATTGTTGGCATGAGTGGTTTCAGAGGTCTCTGTCTTTTTATATGCAGTAACAACATATAATGTTTTTGCTTTAGTATCTGGTACAGCTTCAACTACATAAATTGTGCCGTCCTCATATTGCTTCTCATATAAAACTGTATCAGCTTGCCTATGTTTTCCTCCTGGAGCATTAGAAGAATACGCAGATGTTTTTCCGCCATATTCCATACTATCATAACTATTAAGCACATCGTAAATTCTTGCGATGTCTTTTTTATTCTCCATAGAGTGGTCTTGCTTACCGTTTATACCATGTCTTTTTAAGATATGGTCTGCCATTCTTGCTTCGATAGCGGTACGCCATCCCGAAACGTCTATTCCAAGAATATTTTTAATATCAGAAGTTGCTCTGTCGGTAACATTCTCAAAATATAGTTTTTCGCCTTGCTGAAAGTTTTTGCTTGCTATTTTATCAAAAAAGCTAACAAGTGCATTTTTGAACACCGAAGAACGCTTTGCTTCCTCTGTGGGTTCATCAGTCGATGTTACCTGAGGCTCTGCTTTTTTAGGCAAACCAATATCATTCGCCGCTTCATAAGTAGTGCCGTCTTTTTCGTATTTTGCCTTCATAAAGTCGGGGACTTCTTCACGAAACGCCCAGTTTTCAGCCACCGCTTCACTATGCACGTCAATGGCAGAACCGATACCGAAACCGTCGAATACGGCTGCCATAGCCGCACCGAGAAGACCTGCTTCAAGTGCTTCGGGAGTGAACAGTTTGACTTCGTTGTTTTCATCATAAACGATATTGCGGAATACGGGGTCAAGGATTTCCTGCGAGTATTCTTCGAGAAATTCACCACCCATTTTACCGCCGAACTTTCCCGCCCATTTGAAAAGCTGTGCAACCTTAGGACTTGCCTTTGCAAACGCTTTAGCGGCATTTTCAAGAGCCTCGCCGCCAAGCTTTGAAATCAAGCCCGACGTACCCTTGCCGATACCGCCAAGCAAATAGTCGAGTCCCGCCTCGGCACTACCAGACAAGAGACCGTGCATAAGTGCGCTGTTATAATCTTTTCCGCTCTTCAGGTCATCAATCATCGCAGAACCGCCGGCGGTGCCTATTGTTGTTAATGCCCGCATGACAGGACCTACTACAGGCAGCATACCAACAACCATAGAAGGAGCCATGCTGCCCACAGACTGTAAACCCATGTCGAGATAGGTTG
>JAZNYT010000008.1:0-19034 GCA_045594565.1 Eubacteriales bacterium | reverse complement strand
TAACTTGTCTTCCTAAGACCGTTGGCCTCCGACTTGTGGTATTCAGCCCTCACAGTCAGACTATTTCCAGGCTACAAAGGGCGGCGCTCACGGCGACTTCCATATGATAGTTCTCGCTCCCGCCTCCGTTCAGGAAATGGCAGACCTGACAGTTCACGGATTTGACCTTGCCGACAAGTACCGTATGACCTCTATGATTCTTGCCGATGGTACAATGGGTCAGATGATGGAGCCTGTCTCCCTCGACCTGAAGGTTAATCCTATGCCTGAAAAGCCTTGTGCTACAACAGGTACAAAGCTTCAAAGAAAGCACAACATAACAAACTCTCTTTCTCTTGACCCCGAAGAGCTTGAAATGCTCAACTTCAAGAGATACGAAAGATACAAGACTATCGAAGAAAACGAGGTTATGTACGAGGAGTATATGATGGAGGATGCAGAAATCTGTATTGCAGCCTTCGGTATCGCCTCACGTGTTGCAAAGAACGCTATAAACGAGGCAAGAGCACAGGGTATCAAGGTAGGTCTTATCCGTCCTATCACCCTTTGGCCCTTCCCCACAGCCCCCTTCCGCGCAGCAGCTGACAAGGTACATACATTTATCTCGGTAGAGCTTTCAATGGGTCAGATGATCGAAGACGTGCGCCTTGCAACAGAATGTCGCCGTCCCGTAAAGCTTGTAAATCGTGCAGGCGGTATGATCCCCTCTCCCGAACAGATTCTCGAAGCAATCAAGGAAGCAAATAAGAACGGAGGTGCTAACTGATGGTAGTATTTGATAAACCCCATGCACACAACGATATTCCTATGCACTACTGCCCCGGCTGTACTCACGGTATCATTCACCGTCTTGTTGCCGAGTGCCTCGACGAGCTCGGAATTGAAGGACAGACAATAGGTATTGCGCCCGTTGGATGTTCGGTACTTGCATACAACTATTTTAACTGTGATATGATTGAAGCGGCTCACGGACGCGCTCCTGCTATTGCAACAGGTGTTAAGCGTGCAGACCCCGAAAATCACATCGTATTCACCTATCAGGGTGACGGTGACCTTGCATCTATCGGTATGGCTGAGACTGTACACGCCGCAGCACGTAACGAGAACATCACCGTTATTTTCGTAAACAACGCTATATACGGTATGACAGGCGGTCAGATGGCTCCCACCTCCCTTCCCGGTCAGGTTACACAGACATCTCCCTACGGACGTGACACAAGCCATTGCGGTTTCCCCATCAAGGTTTGTGAAATGCTCTCCGAGCTTGACGGCCCTGAATATCTCGAAAGAGTTGCAGTAAACAACGTAAAGAACGTTAAAAACGCAAAGAAGGCTATCAAGAAGGCTTTCCAGAACCAGATAGACAAGAAGGGCTTCTCCCTCATCGAGGTTGTTTCAAGCTGTCCCACAAACTGGGGTATGACACCTCAGAAGGCTCTTGAATGGGTTGAGGAGAAGATGATTCCCTACTATCCTCTCGGCGTTTACAAGGATAGAGAAGCAGGAATTGTAAAGGGGGAAATTAAAAATGACAAATAAGTTTCTTTTTGCAGGATTCGGCGGTCAGGGTATCCTTTTTGCAGGAAAGCTTCTTGCTTACAAAGGACTTATTGACTCAAAGGAAGTTTCTTGGCTTCCCTCCTACGGTCCCGAAATGAGAGGCGGTACGGCTAGCTGTTCTATTATTATAAGCGACACTCCCGTAGGCTCTCCCATCGTTGCAAAGCCCGATATACTTATCGCTATGAATCTCCCCTCTCTCGACAAGTATGAAAATGCAGTTGCTGAGGGCGGTATGATCTTCTATGATTCATCCCTCATCGGACGCGAGGTTGAGAGAAAAGACGTTCGTGCATTCCCCATCCCTGCTACAAAGATGGCAGAGGAAAACGGAACTCCTACTCTTGCAAATATGATAATTCTCGGTAAGGTTCTTGCTGAAACAAAGGACTTCACAGATGAGTCTGTAAAGGCGGCTCTTGCTAAGGTTATCTCCGCAAAGCGTGCAGATATGCTTGACGTCAACTTCAAGGCTATGAAGCTTGGTTCAGATTTTTAATTACGAAAGAAGGTATTTTTAATGGAAATTAAAATTACAAGAGCAACAGAGCTCAAGGCGAAGCCCGATCCTTCGACTTTAGGCTTTGGTAAAATATTCACCGACCATATGTTCATTATGGACTATTCCAAGGAGGAGGGCTGGCATGATGCGAGAATCGTGCCCTTCGGTCCCTTCCCCATTCATCCCGCATCAACCGTACTTCACTACGGCTCTGAAATTTTCGAAGGACTCAAGGCTTACCGCACAGCTGACGGCTCGGTACAGCTTTTCAGACCTCTCGAGAACATTCGCCGTATGAACAACTCCGCAGAGCGTCTTTGTCTTCCCGAAATTCCCGAAGACCTTGCTCTCGAGGTTCTTACAAAGTTCGTTGACTTCGAAAAGGATTGGACTCCTTCCGCAGAGGGTACATCCCTTTACATCCGTCCTTTCATGTTCGGTAACGACGAAACACTCGGTGTTCATGCAGTTCACAATGCAACCTTTATGATTATCACCTCTCCTGTTGGAAGCTACTACAAGGAAGGCATCAATCCCGTTAAGATTATGATTGAAGCAGATGACGTCAGAGCTGTAAGAGGCGGTACAGGCTATGCCAAGTGCGGCGGTAACTATGCTGCAAGTAACAGAGCAGGTCAGAAGGCTGAAGAAAAGGGCTACTCTCAGGTGCTTTGGCTCGACGGTGTTGAAAGAAAGTACATCGAAGAGGTTGGCGCTATGAACGTTATGTTCAAGATAAACGGCGAGATTGTAACTCCTATGCTTTCAGGCTCTATTCTCCCCGGTATCACACGTAAGTCCTGTATTGAAGTGCTCAAGTCCGAGGGCTACAAGGTAAGCGAGAGACTTCTCTCTATCGACGAGCTTGCGGCTGCTATGGAAAACGGCACTCTCGAAGAGGCTTGGGGCTGCGGTACTGCGGCTGTTGTATCCCCTATCGGTGAGCTTTCCTACAAGGATAAGAAGTTTACTGTAAACGGCGGTAAGATAGGCGAAGTTACACAGCATCTTTACGATACCTTAACAGGTATTCAGTGGGGCAAGATAGAAGACAAGTTCGGTTGGACAATGAAGCTTAACTAAAATTAAACTTTATATTCAAGGGGGAGTGCTTTTTAAAAAAGGCACTCCCCCTTTGACCCCCACGAAAACTATATTATTTGATATCAAGAATTAGCTTTATAGCAAGTGAAAAACCACTTGCAAAGGCTTCCTCCTGTAAAAAACATATAAGTCTTGCATATTCATTACCCAGTTCTTCTATTTCTTCTTCGGGAACTTCGTACCTTTTCTTTATTTTCTCCCTTATGCGGTCTATTTCAAAATAAATCTCCTTTTCTAAATCACTGTTAGTAAGCCTTTCTTCAACAGGACATATTTCACCACTCCACAGTTTTTTTAACATTTCACTCATTTTTTATCTCCTTTTATGTTTCTATGTAATATTACAACATACGTTCGTATGTATTTTCAACCAATATGCTTATATGTGTGTTATAATCGAAAAAACAATTGTGAGGTAGAATATATGTATACTTATAAAAGACTCAAAGATTTAAGAGAGGATAATGACCTTTCTCAGCTTGACGTTGCAAACGTTTTGGAAATTTCACAACAACATTATTCTTTATATGAAAGCGGCAAAATAGAGCTTCCGGTACACCACTTTATAACACTTGCAAAATATTACGGTGTGTCTCTCGACTACATGGCAGGACTTACTAATGATATAAAGAAATAGTATTCCTACTATTGACAATATCACGATACCGTGATATTATAATAATGAAAGGAGAGATAATATGCCTGTAATTTCAAGATTCTATGGAATCATTATCAGAATGTATTTTCAACAAAGCGAACACAATCCTCCGCATTTTCATGCCATATATGGAGAAAATATGGCAGCAATAAACATTACCGACGGAAGCATTTTAGAAGGAGAGCTGCCAAAGAAAGCACTTGAAATGGTACTTGAATGGAATGAAACACATAAGGACAAACTGTTAAAAATGTGGGAAACACAAGAATTTGAGAGTATTAGTCCCCTTGAATAGTTTTAGGGAGGTGTAAAAATGTTCCACAAAATTAAAAGTGTAAGTGCTTTGCCTGATTATAAGTTAAGTGTACAATTTTCAGAAGGTGTAACGAAAATATATGACGTTTCACCCCTCATTGAAAAACATAAGATGTTTGCTCCCCTAAAGGATACCGAGCTTTTCGGGTCTGTGAGTGTCGACGTGGGTGGTTATGGTATTATATGGAATGATGACATTGACATTTCTTGTGATGAACTGTTTTTTGAAGGAAAGAGTGTTAAAACTCCCTTTGACAGCCTTATATCATTAGGTGATGCAACACTAATTTGGAATTTGAATGAAAGCACTTTAAGAAAAGCCATTTCTTATGGGAAGCTGATTAACGGTGTTGACGTTTGTAAATTTGGAAAGCAATGGGTAATTTCAGCAGAAGCAATGAAAAGAGAGTATGGAGAACCCAAAAGTTTCCAATAATTACGATTTTCCTTCTTAATTATTATATCTGTTTGGGTATATTATAATATCCAAACAGATATATGTCAATATCTATTCGGATATTCGTGTTAAAATAATTAAAAATTTTAACGAGGGAAAATATGTATTACTACAGAAGACTCAGAGATTTGAGAGAGGATAATGACAAAACCCAAAAGGATATAGCCGAGCTTTTGAAAACGACACAGCCTCAATACGCTAGATATGAAACAGGTGAAAGAGAGCTTCCTATGCACCATTTCATTACCCTTGCAAAATATTACGGTGTATCTCTCGACTACATGGCAGGGCTTACTAACGATATAAAGAAATAAACTCTAAAAGTTTTTGAAAAGGAGTTTGAGGAAAAACTTTTTTCAAAAAGTTTTTCCTCAAAAAAGTAAAAAATCTCTTGACAGAATCTTAAACTAGTGCTATAATCTCTTATCATAAATAAATGCATTGAAGGAATTATCGCTTATTCCACTTTTGTCAAAGAGAGCCGAGTTTGGTGTGAGTCGGTACAAAAAGCTTAAGTGAGTCTCGTTCCGGAGCAGAATTGCAGAAGGCTTTTAGCTGTGTAAGCAATTACGGCTTGTCCCGTTATCATGACAGAAGACTTGACAGAGTCTTGATGAGTGACCGATTTCGGTAATTCGGGGTGGTACCGCGAAAAAAGTATTTTTCGTCCCTGTAGTGCTATGACACTTCAGGGGCTTTATTTTTTATTTACAGGAGAAAAGAAAATGAAAAAAATCAACGTTTCAGACATTACGTTAAAGACTCTTTCGGAAAACCGCGAGGTTTCACTCCTTTTCCGTGAGAAAACCGCTATTGCGGCTCTTGCCGACTCACTCGGTGCTGACACGGTTGAGCTTGCCTCTATAAAAAATCTTCGTGAGGACACTATAATATACAAAACCATTGCGCAAAACACTGCAAACGCTATCGTTGCAATTCCTGCCGGCTTCACCTCCGAGGATGCAGAAAATGCATATAACGCTGTAAAGGAAGCAAAGAAGGTGCGCCTTCAGGTAGAGCTTCCCGTTTCAACAGTACAGATGGAATATATTTATCATCTTAAAGCAGAAAAGATGGCAGAAAAGATTGCCTCTCTTACAAAGGCTTGTAAAGCCTTTACAGAGGACGTTGAATTTTCCGCTCTTGATGCTACCCGTGCAGACCGTGATTTTCTTATCACTGCCGTAAAAACTGCGGTAGAAAACGGTGCTACAAGCGTATGTCTTGCAGATACTGCAGGAATCGCACTTCCCGACGAGATAAATGAGCTTATTCGTACTGTAAAGGATGTGGTAAACGTTCCTGTTAGCGTTACACTTTCGGACAAGCTTGGTATGGCTCCCGCATCTGCAATCGAAGCAGTGAAGGCAGGTGCCGACGGCTTCAAGGTTGCAATGGCAGGAAAGGAAGTTCTTTCTATGGGTGAGATTTCCGACGTTATCCGCGCCAGAGGACAGTCACTTGGTATCGAAACAAGCCTTACGGATACCAGAATACATAAGAGCATAGACGACCTTCTTTCCACTCTTAGCCACGAATCATATGATGAAAAGGCAGTAAGCGACAAGAAAAAACTTCTTCTTGACTCCGACACAACTCTTTCACAGGTAGTTGAGGCAGCAGATCTTTTAGGATACGAGCTTTCCGACGAGGATACAGGCAACGTACACCGCGCTCTTTTACAGGTTTGTGAAAAGAAGGGCTCGGTTGGTGCAAAGGAATTTGAGGCACTTATTGCAAGCTTTGCAATGCAAGCGCCATCCACTTATCATCTTGAAAACTACACTGTAAACTGCGGAAGCCTTTCCACTTCCATGTCGCAGGTAACACTCAAAAAGGGCGACGAGATTTTGTCGGGTGTAAGCACAGGTGACGGTCCTATTGACTCGGCATTCCGTGCAATAGAACAGTGTATAGGCTATCACTACGAGCTTGATGACTTTGAAATACAGGCAGTTACCGAAGGAAAAGAAGCACTCGGCTCTGCTCTCGTAAGACTCCGTAACAACGGTAAGCTTTATTCCGGCAACGGTATTTCTACCGACATTATTGCCGCAAGTATCCGCGCTTACGTCAACGCTCTTAACAAAATCGTCTTTGAGGAGAACTAAACATGAAAATAGTATTTTCGACTGAAAACGTAAGTCGAGCTACCTTTCTCGATACCTGCCGCTATGCTTACGATTACGGTTATTCGGGTTTTGAAATATATGATGCAATAAAAGAAAGAAAGCTTCACTACGATTCTATTCTCAGAAGCGACCGCATAGCTGACTCCAAGCGCAAGCTCATAAACAGAGGTCTTACCGTATCGGCATTGAATTTTCCAAATCCTATAGAAAGTGACGATACCGACTCAGAAGCACTTGTGAAATACGTTGATATGGCTTCCGGTGCAGGTATCGCACAGGTAATTGTGAAATTCGGCAAAGAAGTGCCAAGCGAAGCCGTTCTATCAAAAATGTCGGCTATGATAAAGAGAGCTGAAAAGACAGGTGTCGAGGTGCTCATCGAAACAGTTGGCGCTATGGCTGACACCGAGAAGGTTATCGACGTTATAAGATTCTTTTCATCTTCTGCCGTTTCAGCCTGTTGGAACGTAAGAGCTACCTATTTTGAAGCAAAGGAAAGTGCCGAAACCACTATCAAGAACCTTGGAGCATACATCAGATATGCAAGACTCGGCGATATGAAGGACGGTAAAACTGTACTTATCGGTGAAGGTGAGCTTCCCGTAGGTTCCTTCCTTAACGCTCTTTCTTCCCTTAACTTTGACGGATTCGTTGCAGTAGCATGGAATGAAGAAATAAACGATGCGGATATAGTGCTCACTCATTTCAAAAACTATATTTCCTCTATCAAGAGAAATAAGAAGTCTTTTGACGGTGCTTACTACAACCGTTCAAGGACGGGTACGTTCCCCTGGAAGAAGTATGACGTTATAGATGCTACCTTCTCAGACGTCCTTGATACAATGGTAGAAAAGTATCCCGACCAGTATGCCTTCAAGTATACTACCCTTGACTACACCAGAACCTATGAGGAATTCAGACGCGACGTTGACGAATGCGCGGCGGCTCTTATATCTCTCGGTGTAAAGGCGGGCGACCACGTGGCTGTATGGGCTACAAATATTCCCGCTTGGTTTATCACCTTCTGGGCTACCACCAAGATAGGCGCGGTGCTTGTAACCGTAAATACCGCTTATAAAATTCACGAAATCGAATATCTCTTAAAGCAATCGGATACTCATACTCTTATTATGATAGAGGATTGCAAGGACATAAACTACAAGGAAATAATTGAGGAGCTTCTTCCCGAGCTTCAGGAGCTCACCCCCGGTGACCCTATATATTCAAAGAGTCTCCCCTTCCTTCGCAACGTAGTAACGGTAGGCTTCTCTATGACGGGTTGTCTTACTTGGGAGGAAATGCTCTCCCGTGCATCCCTTGTACCCCGTGAAGAGGTACGTCGCAGAGCATCTCTTGTAAAGCCCGACGACGTATGTAATATGCAGTACACCTCGGGCACAACGGGATTCCCCAAGGGTGTTATGCTCACTCACCGCAATATAGTAAATAACGGTAAAACTATCGGTGACAGAATGGATCTTTCCACCGCTGACCGTATGATGATACAGGTACCTATGTTCCATTGCTTCGGAATGGTGCTTTCGATGACTTCAACTATGACTCACGGCGGAACACTTTGTCCTATGCCCTACTTCTCTCCCAAATCGTCACTTGCTTGTATCAACGATGAGCACATAACCTGCTTTAACGGCGTTCCTACAATGTTTATAGCGCTTTTCAACCACGCGGATTTCAAGAACACCGACTTCTCTTATATGAGAACGGGTATAATGGCAGGTGCAAACTGTCCTGCCGACCTTATGCGCCGTGCTTCGGTTGAAATGAATATGCGCGAGATAATCTCTGTTTACGGACAGACCGAGGCATCTCCCGGATGTACTATGGGTGAAGTAAACGAGGACCTTGACCACAGAGTTGAAACTGTCGGCAGTGCTTTCCCTGGAGTTGAATGTAAGATTATCGACCCTGAAACAGGACTTGAGCTTCCTGACGGTGAATCGGGTGAATTTGTGGCTCGCGGCTTCAACATTATGAAGGGCTACTACAAGATGCCAGAAGCCACCGCTCAGACAATTGATGCTGACGGCTGGCTTCATTCGGGTGGTATATGTTGCCGTACTCCCGATGGCTATTACAAGGATACGGGAAGACTGAAGGATATGATAATCCGAGGCGGTGAAAACCTTTATCCCAGAGAAATTGAGGAGTTCTACCTCACCAATCCCAAGGTGCGTGACGTTCAGGTAGTAGGTGTACCCGACGAAAGATACGGCGAGGAGTGCTGTGCCTGGATAATTCTCCACAAGGGTGAAACTGCCGATGCAAAGGAAATGACAGAATACGGAAATGCCTCTATCGCAAGACATAAGGTGCCACGCTACTTCCTTTTCGTAGACGAGTTCCCTATGAATGCCGCAGGAAAGATTCTCAAATACAAAATGAGAGACGAGTCCCTCGAAAGGCTCGGACTTAAAAAATAATTTAATTATATTTGGGGAAGGATGCTTTTGAGCCAAAAGCACCCTTCCCCAATCCCCTACCCGAAAATCAAAATAAAAAATGCCAAGTATTTCCTTGGCATTTTTTGTGTCTTTTTACTTTTCTATCTTAATGTAATTGAAGTTTGTTATAGCGTTTCCGAAGTAGCGCGACTCGTAAACGAGGTTTTCTATCACAGTATCTGCTCTTTCGTCAAATACGGGAGTAGGCAGATAAAGCTCATCCTCCGAGGTATTCACTAAAGGAATAATGCGGTAGGAAAGTGATTTTACGCCGTTTTCCGTCTTTGCAAAGGTCTGACGGAAGAGGAAAGCATATTCTGTGTTCTTCATTTCGGTATCAAGAGTTCCGCTATAGGTAAGGTCGCCTGTTTCGTAGACTATGAACTTGTTGTTATAGGATTCGATGCCCTGTGCCACTCTTGAGCCATAGCCTACTACAAGGTCGGCACCGTTTGTGCCGTTGCCGATAGCGGCACGGGCTATTTCCTTGTTATATGCATCGAAGTGAGGCTCGTAAACGCTCACGGCAGTACCGAGGTAATCGGCAGAAAGTGCATCCGACTTTCTCTGTCTTGTATTCCAATGGAGAAGAACTACAACAAGGTCAGCTCCATTCGAACGCTCGGTTTCCACTGCCTTCTTTATAATTTCCTTGTTTCTTTCCGCCTGCTCATCAGTGACAGGTGTTTCGGTAAGGTCGAAGGTGATATAAACCACTTTTCCGAAATCGCTTGAAATCGACTGTGCACCCTCCTGAACGGAATAGGATATTCCGTTATCGTGAAGTGCCTTTACAGTATCGTTGAAGCCTGTTTCGCCGTAATCCATAATTGCAGAGGAAGCAAGTGATACGGCATCTATACCCATAAGTCTTGTTGCATAGTCGGGTGAGCCCTTGGCAGGGTTAAATGATTCCGACTCGGTTGCTGTAGTGAGAGGAGCTTCAAGACTTATAAAGGTTAAATCGTCATTCATCGTAAATGCCGATATCTTATGGAAGGGGTAAAGATGTTTATACTTTGAAACCTGCTCGGAGAATTTAAGCTCGGCGGAAGTGCCGAGTCTGTCGCCCATCATAGCGCCACCGCCAACGGTTACAGTAAATGTATCGGTATCGGCAGAAAGTGTTTTCTCATACATTGAAAGGAGAGCCAGTGTCATTGCGCCACCCGCCTCGGTATCGATTAAAGGATAGAAGCTTTCATTTTTCGAAAGGCTCGACTTTGCCTCATCGAGTGTCACAAGATAACGCGATACTCTGTTCGAAAAATCGCTATCGCTTACAAAGCCTTCCTTTGCGCTCTTGAATGCAAGGGATAATTCCGAAAGATATTCGGAGCCTGCTCTGTCGGTATCTGCAAGGTGTGCAGATACGGCATCGAGGTTTTCTATAATATATAAAAGCTCTTCCTCGTATGCCTTATCTTCTCCGTAAGCGAGGCGGTCAACAAATTTTTCAACCTTATCTGCGAAAGAAGCAATCGCATTGTCATTCATGGCAATAGTAGTACTTCCACTGTCGGGTTTATCTTTATTCAATTCACTCTCTCCCTTATGCTGAGAGATAACGGGAGGGGTACGATATTCGGAATTTATAAGATTTACTGTCATAAGCACCGTTGCGGCAACCGCAACTACGCAAAGACAAAGACAAATAATTCTGCTTTTCATAGTTTGACTTCCTCTCTTTTTTATCTTTTATAATAATAACACAAATAATCGTTTTTGAAAAGACTTTTTTTAAAATTACTCGGCACGAAAATCTACAATGTCACCTATAAGCTCTCCGTCAGCTTTATTTATAGCAGTATAGCCGTCGGGAACCTTTCCGACTATTACTGTGTCCGCAACAACTACGCTGTCCTCTATTTCAAGCTTTTTCGGCTTTGTAAAAAGCGCAATACTCATCCTAAGCTTAAGCTTTAACGTTATCGTATGCCTTGTCTGGTTTATTCCTTGTGATAAAAAAGTGCTGTCTGTTTCAACAAGAAGGCTTTCGACACCCACAAGCCTTACGTCAAAGGAAGGACCTTTGCCCGAAAAGAGCAGTATTCCCGTAAGATTTCCAAGGGGTACACTCTCTCTTTTCACATCGCTGTTAAGCTTTTCGAGAATTCTGAGCGATACCTTGCTTTTTAAAATATTTATTTCAGGGGTGTTTGCAGAAAGTCTCGTAACGTTGCCCTCTGTATCCGTATCAAGAGAGACAAGTGCCGAGTAGTCAATATTTTCCTCAGTCATTACCTCCGACACCGACAAGGACACCGCCTTTGCCGTGCGGTTTTTAAAATTCTCCTCTGCAAAGGAAACAACCACAGGCTCAAGCCTTGCCATTCCCCACAAAATAATAATAAATGTAAGAAAAAGGGTTATGAGAAATATCACCGTTTTTCTTTTCCATTCTTTCACCTTTTTCACCTCGTTTCAGTTTATTCCTTGAAAACGGGTGGCGTTAAAGGATAAATCAGCGCTTTTTTCTAATTCTTTTAAAAAAGGAGTGAGAAAAACGTGGAAAAACTCTAAAAAAAGAGGTGAAATCAGTCCTTTTCTTTATTATCGTAAAGCTCAAAGCCGAGTCTTTTATGCATTGAACGACGGTGATAGGATTTTATAATTTCTTCTGATTTTTCAGATATTTTTTCTCCCTTTATGAAGCTTTCAACCTCTGCATAGGTTACTCCCATTTCCTTTTCGTCGGTCTGTCCCTCGAAAAGTCCTGCGGAGGGTGCTTTTTTTATTATGCTCTCAGGGCATCCCAACGCTTCGAGCATTTCATAAACCTCGCTGACGAAAAGGTCGGCAATAGGATTGAAGTCAAAGGCGCCGTCTCCCCATTTCGTAAAATATCCCATATACCTTTCGCATCGGTTTCCTGTTCCGGCAACGATAAGATTTTCAGCCGCACCTACAGTATAAAGGGTTGTCATACGGAGTCTTGGAGCAATATTATTAAGCGCTACCGAGTTGAGAGTAGACTCCTTTTCTGTCCTCTTTACTAGCTCTTTTTTTGCGTCGGTTAAGTCGATTACTCTCTTTTCTATACCGAATTTTTCGGCAAGAGCATCCGCATCGTCCTTATCGGTGGTAAAATTTATCTTTGACTCACAGGGCATTATAAGTCCCAGTACACGAAAATCGTCACCGAGAGCTTTTTTGGCAAGGATGCCCACAAGGGCACTGTCTTTTCCGCCGCTGTTACCAAATATTACACCCTTTGCATGAGCGCTCTCCACGAGACGGCGGATATATTCACATCTTTTTTCTATTTCAAGATTTATATTTTTCATAGCTTCTTTCCTTTTTTATTTCTTTCACAATAAAGTATACAACAATCTTTTTGCCTTTTCAATATTTTTTATAGACATTTGAATTATTTTGTGATAGAATTACCTTGTAAAACTACTTCAAGGAGGATTTGTTATGTTTTGTAAAAACTGTGGAAAAGAATTTCCCAAAGGCGCAAAATTCTGTGACGCCTGCGGTACAAAACTGGAAGAAAATAATGCAGCAGTCGAAGAAGCGGCTGTAGAAAACGTAAAAGAAACGGAAGTAACACCTGTGGAAGAGGCTCCCTTTGCCGAAGCTCCTGCGGAAGAGGTTCCCGTTGCCGAAGCTCCTGTGGAAGAGGTTCCCGTTGCCGAAGCTCCCAAAAAGAAGAAAAAGCTTGGTAAGGTAATTATTTCGGCGGCAGTAATCGTTGCAGTGCTGGGCGCTACTGTTTTTGCATCCTTCCCTTACGTTAAGAACTTTGTGGAAAAGACCTTCTCATCGCCTGAAAAATACTATCAGAACGTAGAAGAAAGAAGCGTTAACGAAATAGGCTCTGCTATTGCCGACGTTTTCGACGAGATTAAAAAGAGCGGTAAAAACGCTGAAGAAAATCTCAATGCCATAAACAACGGAAAAGCGACAAAGAGTGAGTTTGACGGCAAGAAGATTTCTGCCGACCTTTCCCTCACTTTAGGCGATTCCATAATAGAGCTTTTAAACGCTGAATCAAATATGGACCTTGACGTATTTAGAAAAATCGGTATCAGCTTTGATATGTCAGAAAAAGACGGACTTGCAGCTCTCGGAGCAAAGCTCTCTCTTTCGGACGGTAAAATTATCTCTGCCAATGTTACAGCTACAGAGGATGCTGAAATTTACGCAGAGCTTCCCGAGCTTTCGGATACTGCAATAAAGATGGATATACCCAAGCTTCTCGGCTTTGACTCTTTAGAGGATATTTATTCTTTACCGGAATATAAAAACACTTTTGAAAAGAGCGTTGCTCTTATCAACGCTCTCCCCGACGGTGAAACCGCAGAAAAGATAATTTCAAGATATGCCGAGGTAATACTCGCTGAAATCGACAACGTTGACAAGTACAGTGAAAAGGTTTCGGTAGGCGATATTAAAGTTAACGCTACCTGCCTTGAAGCAGAAATAGACGAAAAAACACTTGCAAGCATCGTTCTTGCCGCTATCCGTGAATTTGAGGACGATGACGAGCTTCACGATATTGTCGATGCTTTTATGGCAGCTACAGGTGAATCGGAAAAGGGAGAATTCAAGAAATATCTTAAGGACGTTCCCCTTTATGATAACGCAAAGGACGTAATGGATGATGCATTCGAGGGCTTTGGCGAAATAGTCATAAAGACGTACGTTAATGCAAAGGGAGAAGTGCTCGGACATGAGATAGAATATCAGGATAGCACCATATCAGCATTCTACGTAACAAAGGGCAAAAAAACAGCCTTTGAGCTTGACGTTGAAGCTGAAGGCTCCAGCGTAACTATTCTCGGCGAGGGAACTCTCAAGAATGGTATCTTTAATGGAGAGGCAACTCTTGAAGCTATGTCTATCGACGTAGCCAAAATCGAAATTGTAGACTTTGATACCGAAAATGCATTTAACGGAACGCTTATATTACACCCCTCAAAGACTATTGCATCTATGCTTTCCGAATATGAAACCGATGACGTATCGAGTCTCCTCGGAATCAGTATAGACTCTCTCGGAATAGACCTTTCAAAGCTTTCACTCGAGGTGGCAATGGAAAACAGTGAGGACAAGGGTTCTTTCTCTATTGATTTCAAATCCGACAAAGATTCTATTGTCAAGATTGAAACAAAGTGTAACGTAACGGATGCAGAAAAAATTAAGCTGCCGGAAAAATCAATTGAAGTAGCCGACGAGATTGGACTTATGAGTTGGATAGGCACTCTTGACATTGACGGCTTTACAAGCTCACTTCCCGAAGAGGTAATGAATATACTCACTCTCATAACGGAATCGGGAATACTTGGTTCCGAAGACGATTACTACTACGATGAGGATTCTTACTCCGAAGAGAATTACTATAACGATTACTACATAGAGGAAGACGGCTACGGCTACGAATCCGAATACATTGAAGGTGCCGATTCTATGTTCGATATTGGAATAGACACCGATTACGTATACGATTACGGCTTCAACGAAGACTACAGTGACTCAACAACGGGAAGCAGTGCTTTCGACGATTACAACTACGGAAATGCAGACGATTACTATTACGGTAACGCTGACGACTATTTCTACGGGGATGCCGATGCATACTACTACGGTGACGCTGACGCATACTACGGATATTAAAAACAAAAAGGGTGCTTTCCGCACCCTTTTATTTGAATATGGGAAAAAGCTATGAAAACGGAAATTACTAATATAAAAAAGAAATACGGCAAAAAGACTGTACTCGACGGAGTATCACTTTCGGCGGAGTCGGGAGAGATAATAGGTATTATAGGCGGAAACGGAAGCGGAAAATCTACCCTCCTCACCATTCTTGCAGGAATAGCAGGCAGTGACGGCGGAGATTTTATTTACGACGGCAAAAGCCTTTTCGAAGATAAAAAGACAAGAGAAAAGGTGCTTGGATTTGTGCCTCAATCTACTCCTTTGCTTGAGGAGCTTTCGGCTTTTGATAATTTAAGGTTGTGGTATTCAAAAAAAGAAATGAAAACAGAGCTTGAAAACGGTGTTCTTAAAAGCCTTGGTATAGACGAATTTTTAAAAACTCCCGTTTATAAGATGTCGGGCGGTATGAAGAAAAGGCTTTCTATCGGATGCGCCGTGGCACACTCTCCCGAAATACTTCTTCTGGATGAGCCAACCGCTTCCCTCGACCTTGTGTGCCGTGAGAAAATCGCAGACTATCTCAAGGGCTTTACAAAAAAGGGAGGTACTGCCATTCTGGTAACTCACGAGGCAAGCGAATTTGAGCTTTGTGATAAGATTTTTATATTAAAAGAAGGAAAGCTATACCCCTTTGAGTTTGACGGGAATATAAAAAAGCTTGTGGACAGCTTATGAAGAAAACCTACTTTGCGCTATCACTCAAAAGGCTTCTTCCCTCTCTTTTCTCTATTCTTTTTATTTCACTGACCCTTATTCTTATAATTCTTTCGGTGCTCTCCTTTTCTGACACCAAGGAGACAAAGAAAATCGGAATTGTTTCATATACCGATGATTTTTACGTTGATATGGCTTCGGCTATCCTTGACGAAACAGAGCATTTTGAAACGTTAGAGCTATCCGAAGACGAAGCAAAGAAAAAGCTTTCTTCGGGTGACATACAGGGATATGCGGTAGTGCCCGAAAATTTCATCGATTCCGCTATGAAGGGAAAGAACGTTCCTTTTTCCTACGTTCTTTTAAAAAAGCCCTCCGCCCTCTCCCACCTTCTTACAGGAGAGATAGTTGAAAGCGTTGCGGTACTGCTTACCGAAAGTCAAAGAGCGGTCTACGGTATGAGACAGTTTCTGAAGGACAGCAAACAAAAAGAGATGCTTACCGCAGAAACCGAGAAAATGTCCTTTAATATTATATCAAAGATTCTTGACCGTGAGAATTTCTTTGAAACAGAAAACCTTTCCGAGAGAGAAAGCCTCACACTTTTCGAACATTATTTTATATCGGCAATTCTTTTATTTCACCTAATTCTCGGTATATCTCTATCAGGATATATGACAAAGGAAAGCCTCGCTCTTTCAAAGCTTCTTGAATCAAGAGGCGTATCCGTTGCCTGTCAGATAATTTGCGAGTGGTCTGCTTTTTTCATTATAACAGGCTCCTTCTCCCTTATCGTTTCTGTGATAGCGGGACCAATGCTTGGTATAAATAACACTCTTTTCCTTGTTCTCCCTCTTGCTCTTTTATCAGCATTCCAGTTCTTTATCTATGAAGCTTCAGGCTCGGTTGTAGCAGGAGCTCTTACGCAGTTTTTCTCCTCCTTCCTCCTTTCCTATATTTCGGGCTATTTCTATCCCTCTTATTTCTTTCCGGAAGGAGTAAGGAAAATAGCGTCGGTGCTTCCAACGGGAAAAGCCTTTACCCTTTCGGAAGGTATTATTAAAAACGGTGAATTTTTAGGTGCTTTTATAATCTGCTTTTTATATATAGCCATTTTCCTTTTATTTAGTGTAGCTGTAAGAAAAGTGCGTATGAAAAGAGGTGCTTTATGATGTGGTTTTTTCTCTTTTTAAAGCGTAACTTCAAGCACATTTCCTTTGTGCTGATACTCCTTTGCATACCTTTCTTCTGTATTACGCTAAATGAATTTTCCAAAAGGGATTCTTCTGTAGTCGATATCGGATACGTTGGAGACGTTCCGTCTTTACAGGACAGTAAGATTATAAATTTTACCGAATTTGAAAGTGAAGAGGATGGAAAATCAGCACTGGTAAGCCGGAAAATCCATACTCTCTGGTGCTTTGGAGAAAAAGTGCGAATAATCAATCTCGAAGAAACGGAAATCACAAAGCTTACCCGTGAGAAGCTTTTCTGCCTTATATTCCCCAACCTTTCGAAAACGCTCTTTGAGGAGTATATGAGAGAGAACATCGAGGGCGGAGATGCTCTGTCAGATGAAGAGCTTGATTTCTACTACTCTTACAAGAACGTAGATACCCACATTGTTGACATTGTAACAATAGATGCCGACGGCAATACGAGAGATAATAACACAAATATCGTTATGTCACCTATCAGAGGACTTCTCTCGGTACTCGTTATGCTATCCGCCCTCACAGCCGCCCTTTACACACTTAAGGACAGAAAAAGAGGAATGTTCTCCACGTTTCAAGGCAAAAAGAGGGTGCTACTTACCACATGGTCGATACTCTCGGCACTTATCCCCGCATCTCTCGTTTTTCTTTTCTCGCTTTTTTTCACAGGCACGTGGGAAGGCGCTCTGCGTGAGCTCTTAAGCGTTATTCTGCTCGTTCTCACATCTCTCTCCTTCACCCTTCTTCTGGCAACAATAACACGATTCTCTGTGTTTACAGTGATTTTCCCTATTGTTACAGTGGCATCGCTTTTCATATCTCCCGTTTTCCTTAACTCCTCATCCTTTTTTGTCATACAGCTTATTTTTCCCTCATATTATTACCTATACTCCTTTTCCGACACATCGTTCTATCTTCTCGGAGCGGTCTATTTTATCATTACGTACGCCCTTGCAATTTTGTCGGAAAAGCTAAAAAGATGTTGACAAACAAGAGACGAATATGATACAATTAAATTACAGAAATTTAATATTTTCAGGAGGATATAATTATGGCATTTTGTCCTAAATGCGGAAAGCCCTTTGAAGAAAACGCTTCTAATTGTGCTTTTTGCGGAACAAAGAACCCTGCGGCTCCCGCAACAGTAAACCCCAACGTTGAAAAAATCGTTAATAAGGCTAGAAGCCTTAACAAGAAGAACATCGCAATTCTTGCAGGTGCAGTTGTTGCACTTATCGTTGTGATTATCATCATTTCCAGCATCGCAGGAAACGGCTACAAAAAGGCTATCGACAACTTCTTCGACTTCACTGTTGAAGGCAAGGTAAATAAGCTTGAAAAGCTTGCTCCCGAAGATTACTGGGAAGAGCTTGAAGAAAACTACGACATAAAGCTCAAGGATATCAAAAAGCAGCTTGAAGAGAGCTTTGAAAACGAGCTTGAAGAGCTTGAAGACGATTACGGCAGAAACATCAAGGTTAAGTACAAGGTTCTTGACAAAGAAGTAATGGACGAGGATGATCTTGATGATCTTAAGGACACTCTTAAAGAATCCTACGGTATCAAGAAGAAGAGTGTACAGAAAGCACTTGAAGTAGAAATTGAAGCTACTCTCAAGGGTCGTGACGATGAAGATACAATGGAGCAGGATATGGTTATCGTAAAAATTGACGGTGACTGGTACATAACAACCGTATTCCAGATGCTTCGCTTCTATTTCTAAAAAAATAAACCTGAACGCCAAGGCGTTCAGGTTATTTTTTGTTATTTAACTATAAATCCAAGGTTTTCGATAGCTTCCTTTATCTTGATTTCATCAAGATTTTCTCCCGATACCTTTACTTCCCCTTTTGAAAGGTCAACGTCACATTTCATACCAAGTGCTTCTACAGCCTTCTTTACCCTTGCAGAGCAATGCTCACAGTGCATTCCTTCAACGTTTATAATCTTTTCCATAATATTCTCCTTTTAAATTATTTTTTATATAGCCTTAAGGCGTTCGTTACAACAAAAACAGAAGAAAAGCTCATTGCGGCGGCACCTATCATAGGAGAAAGAAGTATTCCCGCAAAGTAGAATACGCCTGCCGCAAGAGGTATTCCAAGGATGTTATAGAAGAAAGCCCAGAACAAATTCTCCTTTATATTCTTAAAGGTTTCTTTCGCATAGGTCACGGCTCTCACAACACCACGAAGCTCGTCCGACATAAGAATAATACTCGATGCATCGATAGCTATATCCGTACCCGTACCGATAGCAATAGAGGCATCTGCCGCCACAAGTGCCGGTGAATCGTTTATTCCGTCGCC
>JAZNYT010000007.1:0-11584 GCA_045594565.1 Eubacteriales bacterium | reverse complement strand
TTCCTATTGCTTTTCTCCTCTTGATTAACTATAATTTATATATAGCATCGTTTTTTCGTTTTGGCTTACCTGCACTTACCACTGGCTTACCTATCTGCTGAAACAAATTACTTACCTATGTGCTGATTTTACACAAAATTTACCTTAATTTTTAATTCTCAATTCTCAATTTTCAATTATAAAAGCACCCGAGAGGGTGCTTTTATAACCAAAATATCTAGCTTTACTGTGTAACAGGTACGCTCTTTGCCTTTGCCAGCTCTTCCTCTTCAAGAACACGGTAGGCAACCTTGCCCACAAGTGTCTTTGGTAGCTCTGCTCTGAACTCAATATCATAGGGCATCGCATACTTGGCAACGTTCTTTCTGCAATAGTCGAGAATTATCTTCTTTGTCTCCTCGTTTGCCTCGACACCCGATTTCAGCATAATGAATGCTTTAACCTTTTGCATCTTGTAGGAGTCGGGTACACCAACGATACAGCTCATCTGAACAAGCTCGTGAGCGTCAAGAATGTTTTCTATCTGTGAGGGGTATACGTTGTACCCGCTGGTGATAATCATTCTCTTTATTCTCTGCTTGAAGTATAAAAATCCCTCACTGTCCATATAACCGAGGTCGCCTGTATGTACCCACACCTTGCCGTCCTCGTGGACTCTTAAGGTATTGGCGGTCTCTTCGGGATGGTTTATGTACTCCATCATAACAGTAGGACCGGAAATACAAATCTCACCCTCAACCCCGTAGTCAACCTCGTTTATGCTTCCGGGATCAACTATGGTATAGTAGGTATCGGGGAAGGGCTGACCGATACTGCCTTCTTTTGACATGTGGGCAGGAGTAAGACAGCTTGCAGTAACGCACTCTGTCATACCGTAGCCTTCGCGAATCTGTATCATGGAATTGTGGTCATAAAGGAATTTGTCGAACTTCTTTTTAAGCTCAATGGAAAGGCTGTCGCCTCCGCTGAATACACCCTTGAGACAGGAGAGGTCAGCATCCTTCATAGATTCCTGGCGTAAGAATGCTTCAAAGAGAGTGGGAACTCCTGCAATGAAGTTACATCTTGATTTCTTTATAAGCTTTGCAAGGCTTGTGGGAGTGAATCTCGGAACGAGGAGACATCTGCCTCCGTTTGCAAGCATGGAGTGAATGCTGACACCGAGACCGAAGCCGTGGAATATAGGCATCGCGGCAAGCATCTTGTCACCCGCACGGAACATTTGATTTGTTGCAATTATCTGTGCAGCAAGGGCATTAAAGTTAAGGTTTGAGAGAAGAATGCCCTTGGTGGTTCCCGTCGTTCCTCCGCTATAAAGTATTACGGCAGGGTCGGCGGACTTTCTTTCTACCTTGTACTTCCAATGGTAGTTCAGACCGTATGACATAAATCTGTTCCAACGAATAATGGGAGCATCTGCAGGTATCTTCTTTATCTTCTTGCCCTCTGTGAGCATATAACCTGCTTTAATAGGCTGAGAAAGAGCATCCTTTATACTTGCGATGATGATGTTTTCAAGGTCAACGTTCTGTCTTATCGCCTCGAATTTATTGTAGAACTGGTCGAGAGTGATGGCGTAAAGGCTTCCCGATTCCTTAAGATAGAATTCAATTTCGTTTTCACTTGACAGGGGGTGGATCATATTTGCAATAGCGCCAACAACGTTAACGGCGTAGAACATAATGATTCCCTGAGGGCAGTTGGGCATACAGATAGTGACCTTGTCATTCTGCCTTACACCTATCGCCTTAAGAGATCTTGCGCAGATTTCTACCTTCCTCTTGAATTCCTTATACGTGGTTTTTGCGCCCATAAATTCAAAGGCGATATAAGAGGGGTACTTATCTGCAATCTCGCTTACAAGCTCCCACATAGTGCCGTCGAAGTATTCGAGGTGGGCGGGAGTTGTACCGTAGTTATTCAGCCAAGGGGTTCTTGTTTCTTTCATTTCTTGTCTCCTAACTCAACAGGTGTTATAATGTCAAGTTCGAGAAGCTCGGGGTGAGCAATGAGCTCTCGGAATATTTTAAGACTCTTTGCAAAGTATACACCGTCGGCAATTCTTTCATCAATGGTAAGACCAAGGTCTATGACCTCACGCCACTCAACGCCGCCATCTTCTGTGGGGTATGCCTTCATATGCTTTTCGCCAACAATTACGAAGAATGAATTTGTGCCCCAGTTTGCAAGGTGATGGTAGTTAGCCTTCATCTTGATGCTTCCGAGGTTTGATACAAAGACAGATGAGAAATAAGGGTCCTCTGTCATCAGGAAGGTGGGGTAGTGACCGTGGTAGTCCAGCCATCCGAGTACGTTAAATACAAATTTCAGGATAGGCTTTGGAAGAGCCATAACAAGCTTATCCATAATGTCCGAGGTTGTGTCCTTTTTGTTCTCACGTCTTACCGAAAAAACAAACTTTTTAACCTTCGAGTATATCTGCTCGAGGGGGGACACGCCCGTGTCAGGGGCGATTTTCACAACTGCAAGAGCCTCGTGCGCATCGTCCTCAAACTGCTTTTTTACAACGAAGGAAAAGATAATATCTTTTCTGTCGTAAAGGCGAGGACCTTTATAAAACCTGTTCATTCGGGGACGAAGAACAATGGTTTTAGCAAGTGCTGCAAGAATTACGTGAAAAAAAGTATATTTAAAGTCAATTCCATCGAAGTTTTTTTCTTCAAGAAATTTATTTATTGCAGTTATGTCGATAGTCTCGGTCATAACAGCCTCATTATCGGTACGGTTAGGCATTATCATAGGGGCAATAACATGCATTGAATCAATATCTCTTACAAGATACCCATCCTTTCTGTCTCCCCATCTGCGCTTTTTTTCAGCCATTTTGTCCTCCTGATGTTTATTTTATTCAACAATCGTTCATATTTTACTATATTTTCGGACAAATGTCAACAATAAAATAAGACGGCGGTTTTCCGCCGTCATCCGTTTAGGTTATTATAGGTTGTATCTGTCTGCCTTCCAGCGCCTCTTCAAGCGTTTTCTCGATAAGAGAAAAATCCGCTACCATCGAGCGGTGCTTGTCGTTTGGCGCATCCTGTGAAAAGGGTACGAAGTAAATATTTCGGGTGTTCATAAGAAGACCGATATTTTTACAGGTCGCTCCCAAAGCATCATTGGTGGATGGGGCTATAACGATTGGAATCTCGTTCCTGATACCTGCCTTCACTGCCATAGTGACAGAGGTATCTGTGATACCGAGGGCAAGCTTTGAGAGTGTATTTCCGGTACAGGGCGCAACCAAGATTGCATCGAAAAGCTTTTTCGGCCCTATAGGCTCGGCTGCCTGTACGGTGGTTATGGGCTTGTTATCGGTTATCATTTTGAGCCTGTCGTAAAGGTCGTCCACCTCCATAAAACGTGTTGACGTGGAGGCAACGATAGGGGACAGAATGGGAGTGATATCGTATTTTTCATGACATAGCTCTCCCATTTCCTCAAGCACCCTTTCGATAGTACAGAAAGAGCCTGTAATAGCAAAACCCAGTTTTACTTTGTTCATAAAAGCTCCTTAGTTCAAATGCCTGAAAATAGTTCTTTCAACCGCAAGAGCCGCAGACTTCGGAGATACCTTGGTAGGAAGTGAGCTTGCCTTTTCCCCTTTTAGTGAGAGAGAGTTCATCGCTCTCCAATCAACGTTGTTCTCTCCGCTTGCAAGGTCGAGAATATATGCCGTATCAGACAGGGATAAGAGAGTGTCCTCGTCGATTACGTGCCTGAGCGGAACGGTATTTACAAGGGCGCGGAAGATATCCATATTCTCTCTTTGCCATAGGTGGCAGGCGGATATACCTCTCGTCTTGGCACGGGAGAGCTCATCTTCATTTGAAGAAAATACTCTCACCGTCGCACCCAGTCCCAGCAGCATACGGGTCAGCCTCTCTCCGATTCTTCCGTAGCCGAAAACTGCCACTCTCATAGAGTAGAGCGTTTCGTCGGTGGAATTTATAATAAGAGAGAGCGCTCCCTCGGCGGTGATAAGTGCATTGTCTCGGCAGAATTGCTCGTCTGAAAGAATGTCGGTGTAGCGTAGCTTTTTCTCGGTTATAACATCTATAAGCGACTCGGTGGGATGCCCCCCGAAGACGGCTGCCCCTTCGGGACATTCTCCAAGAAAAAGCCTTGCGCGTTCGTCGTTTATAAAAAAAGGAAGAATGATAACAGACGTATCTACCGGCTTTAAAAGGTCGGGAGAATCTACAAGCCTGACCTCCTCTTTTTTTGAAAGAGAGACGTAAAGCTCGTCTATCCGCCTGTCCATCTTCCCGTCGGATGAAACTATAAGAAAATCGTGCTTCATTTCGATATTTCCTTTCTTCTTTTTTTCGTCCTCGCTTTCATAATATGCATTTCCTGTTACCAAGGATACAAAAAATCCTTCGCTGAAAAGCGAAGGATTTTTGATTATACGAACAAATCTTCGGTGGAAAGATATCTCATACCCGTATCAGGGCAGAGAACCACTATTTTTTTGTAGGCATCTTCCTTTGCAAGCTTTACTGCGGCAGATACTGCAGCACCCGAGGAGATCCCCACAAGACAGCCCTCCAGTCTTGCAAGCTCTCTTACCGTAGAATATGCCTCTTCGGTAGTTACGGTAGCCACTCTGTCGGCAAGTTCTTTTTCGAAGTTATCGGGCACAAAATTCGCGCCTATCCCTTGAAGCTTATGGGGACCTGCCACCCCCCTTGAAATCAGAGGTGAATCCTCGGGCTCAACCGCGATAAGCTCAATATCTTTCTTCCTCTCTTTAAGATAGCGACCAACTCCCGAGAAGGTGCCTCCCGTACCTACAGTAGCAACAAAAACGTCAATATCTCCCTTGGTATCACGCCATATTTCGGGGCCCGTTGTCTCGTAGTGAGAGAGAGGGTTTGCAGGGTTATCGAATTGAGATGGAATAAATGAGCCTTCTATACTGCTCTTTAGCTCCTCGGCTTTGTCTATAGCACCTTTCATACCAAGTGACCCTTCGGTGAGAACGATTTCGGCGCCGTAAGCCGAAAGAATTTTACGTCTTTCTACGCTCATGGTGTCGGGCATCGTGAGAATGACTCTTACACCGAAAAAAGATGCCGCCATTGCAAGACCTATGCCCGTATTACCGCTGGTGGGCTCAATTACGGTGTCGCCCTTTTTAAGAGTTCCGCTTTCAAAAGCCTTTTTCAGCATATAAAGTGCCGCTCTGTCCTTGGTGCTTCCCGCAGGGTTGAAAAATTCAAGCTTTAAGAGTATATCCGAAAAAACACCCGAGCTTTCTGCAAATCTTGAGGCACGCAACAGAGGAGTGCCTCCTATAAGCTCGGTTATATCGTTGTATATCACAAAATCACCTCACAGGTATATTATCACATTTTTTTCTTCAAATCAATCTTTTAGTTGCAAAATTAAAAAATCTATGCTAAAATAAAAGTGTAATAAGATGAAAGGAGCACATTTATGGAAAATAACTTTATTATTACCGTAGGACGTCAATTTTGCAGCGGCGGAGCCGAGATAGGGCACAAGGTGGCAAAATATTTCAATGTGCCTTATTACGACAAGGAGATAATTGATGAAGCGGCAGGCATTCTCGGAATGGCACCCGACGAAATCAAGAAGCATGACGAAAAGCCTCCGAGAATCTGGGATTATCCCGGATATCAGTACGCTAATTACTGGTACTCCGACGACCCCTCTCTTATGCTTCCCGTAAGCATCAGAATAGCCGAAGCACAGTTCAGCGTTATTGAAAAATACGCCGATAAAGAAAGCTGTGTTATAATGGGAAGATGTGCGGATTTTGTTCTTGCTGACCGTCCGAACGTTTTGAGGGTATTTGTGAAGGCTGACCTTGATAAGAGAATCGAGCGCGCCGTAAGGCTTTATCACATCACACCCGAGGAAGCGAAGAAGCTTATAAAGAAGACCGACAAGATAAGAGCGGATTATTACGATAGCCATACCTCACAGGTTTGGGGAAGGGCAGAGTATTACGACCTTGTTATAGATTCGGGCAAGTTTGGTACAGACCTTTCTGCAAGACTCATTTGTGAGTGCATTGAAAAGAAATCACACGAAACACAAAACTTGTAAATAATAACTAAAGGCGGTTTTACCGCCTTTAGTTTTGGATAAAATATAACAGTAGGAGGTGATACCAATGGAGAAAAAGAGCCGTTTTTCGGGAGTGGCGAAAACTATGCTTCGGAGCTTCTTCCATCACAACGTTTCAAAAAATGCGGCGGCACTGGCATATTATCTGCTTTTTGCCATTTTTCCTCTCTTGATATTTATTTCCAACCTCCTCGGTATCCTTGACCTCAACGTTAATGCCATAATACGCACCGTTGGAGGCGTTCTGCCAAAGGACGTTGTGGGAATTATTGAAAGCTATCTGAATTACGTGTCAAGCAACTCAAATCACGTTCTTTTGTGGTTTTCACTTGTATTCTCTATTTGGTTTCCAATGCGTGCGGTAAAGGGGCTTATGGACGACGTGAGACGCGCCTACGGTCTCGGAAGACCTGCAAATCCTTTTCTCTATTTAGTACGCCAGTTTTTGTATACGGTAGTATTTTTAACTGTACTTGTGCTTACCCTTGCTTTTTCAACAGCGGGAGAAAGAGTACTCATTTTTATTGACGGACTTTTCCCAAAAGGACTTTTCAAAAGCTACGATTATCTTATCGGTCTGTGGCAGTATTTGAGGTTCTTCCTCATAGCCTTTCTTATGCTTGGCGCTGTTGGGATTTTGTACCTTGCCTCTCTTGACAAAAAAGAGCCTGTTAAGACTGTACTGCCGGGAATTTTTACGGCACTTATCTCTTGGCTTCTTCTTAGTATTGGCTTTTCCTTTTACGTTGAGAATTTTTCAAACTATACCCTCATATACGGAACTCTCGGTGCTATCATAGTACTTCTTATATGGCTGTATATGTCGGCTTTGATACTCATTCTCGGTGCAGAGCTGAATGCCGCAATAAGCAAAATGAAAGAAGAGTAGCGTCGCTACTCTTCTTTCATCATGTCTTTAACCTTCATAAGCCTTGTAAGGTTTCCTCTTTCGTTATCCTCAAGCTTCATTGAAATGTACTTTATTGTACCCTTCATTTCCGCAATCATAACGTATTCAAGAGCGTTTACCCTTCGCCTTGTTCTTTCAAGCTCGTCGGCAAGCATATCGCAGGTCTTTTCAACCGATGCAAGCTCCAGAAGCTTTGGAATCACCGCTTTCATATCAAGGGTTGCCGAGTCAAGATACCGTGAGGTGAAGGCGAGTGAATAGGGAAGCGAGGGGGCAGACTCTATCTCCTTCTCGGTAATATTCGGCACGATAATACTCATAATGTTTTTTGTTCCGTAGTCCGCCTCTGCCGCCGTTGCGGGTACAAGGAGTGCCTCACTCATCTGCGCGTTTCCCATTTCCGCCTCTGCAAGAGAGGACTTGGACATAGCACGGGAGAGTATCTCTTCAACCTCTCGCCGAAGCTCTCTGTTGCGCCTTATATAAATCATAAACTGACGAGCCATTTCGTCTTGCTTATCCTTGAGAAGCTTGTGACCTCTCAGGGCAGTAGCAAGGCGTTTTTTTGTGCGAGTCAGCTCCATTCTTGTGGAATTTACTCTTTTTGCCATATCAAGTCACCTATCTTTTAAGGTACTTTTCGATAAATTCGGGACGTATACGCTTAAGCTCGGAGTTTGGAAGAATGGAGAGAAGCTTCCAACCGATATCAAGTGTTTCCTCGATGGTTCTATCGGTGGTATAGCCCTGTGAGATATAAAGGTTTTCGAATTCCTCCGAGAACTTCGCGTACTTTCTGTCCATTTCCGAAAGTGCCGATTCACCGAGGATAACGGCAAGCTCCTTCGCTTCTTTACCTCTCGCATAAGCCGAGAATATCTGATTCATAGTGTCGGCGTGGTCTTCTCTCGTCTTGTCCTTGCCGATACCCTTGTTTTTAAGTCTTGAGAGTGAAGGAAGAACGTCGATGGGAGGCTCGATACCTCTCATGTAAAGGTCACGGGAGAGGATTATCTGTCCCTCGGTAATATATCCCGTAAGGTCGGGAATGGGATGAGTCTTGTCATCCTCGGGCATAGAAAGGATGGGGATCTGTGTAATAGAGCCCTTTTTGCCGTTGATTCGTCCTGCTCTCTCATAAAGGGTTGCAAGGTCGGTGTAGAGATAACCGGGATATCCGCGACGTCCGGGCACCTCACGGCGTGCGGCAGAAACCTCACGAAGCGCTTCGGCATAGTTTGTAAGGTCGGTGAGAATAACGAGCACGTGCATACCAAGCTCATATGCGAGGTATTCCGCACAGGTTATCGCCATTCGGGGAGTTGCTATTCTTTCAACGGCAGGAGCATCTGCAAGGTTCATAAATAGAACCGAACGCTCGATAGAGCCTGTCTTCTTGAAGTCCTCAACGAAGAACTGCGCTTCCTGGAAGGTAATACCGATAGCCGCAAATACAACGGCGAACTCATCGTCGGTACCTCTCACCTTCGCCTGTCTTGCAATCTGTGCCGCAAGATTTGCGTGGGGGAGACCCGAGCCTGAGAAGATGGGGAGCTTCTGTCCTCGAACAAGGGTATTAAGTCCGTCGATTGCCGAAATACCCGTCTGAATGAATTCGGCAGGGTAGTCGCGTGCGGCAGGGTTAAGGGGCTCACCGTTGATATCGTCGTATCTTTCAGCAACTATCTTGTCCCCACCGTCAATGGGATTGCCCATACCGTCGAAAACTCGTCCCACCATATCGCGTGACACTGCAAGCTCAAGTCCGTGACCGAGAAATCTTGCCTTGGAGGTGGAGAGCTGAAGACCCTCCGAGCTTTCAAAAAGCTGAACTACCGCAGTAGTATCTCTTATTTCGAGAACTCTTCCGAGTCTCTTTGTGCCGTCCTTCTGTATTATTTCAACGATTTCGTAATATTTTACGTCCTCAACACATTCAACAAGCATAAGGGGGCCGACTGCTTCTCTTATTGTTTTATAGTCCTTTTTCATATTGCTTCGCCTCCCTTTGTTATCATCGCAAATTCTTCTGCAAGTGTGTCCTTTAAATCCTTGAAGAAGCTATTCCAGTTTTCTTCGGGCTCATATTTCATCTTCGCTATCTTTTCAAGAGAGCTCATTTCCATTATCTTTTTGTAGGTAGCGCCCATTTCAAGAGCTGCGAGGCTTCCCTTGTACCAGAGAAGAATAGCCGAGATCATATCAGCCTGCTTGAAGGATGAGGTGTAACGGTCGACGTCTCGGAAGGAGTCCTGCTGTAAGAAGTCCTCGCGTACAGACCTTGCACATTCAAGGGTAAGTCTGTCCTTTTCGCCAAGGGCATCGAAGCCGATAAGTCTTACAATTTCCTGAAGCTCGGATTCCTCACCAAGTATTGCCTTGACCTCTCTTACGTGTGCCGACCACTCGTCGTTTACTTTTTCATTATAGTAGTTGAAAGCCTTGTCCTCGTAAAGAGAATAGCTCTTAAGCCAGTCAATGGCAGGGAAGTGACGTCTGTATGCAAGATCGGAGGAAAGTCCCCAGAATACCTTTACTATACGGAGTGTCGCCTGTGAAACGGGCTCGGATGTATCACCGCCGGGAGGGGAAACCGCACCGATAGCGGTAATAGCACCCATTCTTTCACCGCCGAGGCATCTTACGACACCTGCTCTTTCATAGAACTCTGCAAGGCGTGTGGAAAGGTATGCCGGATACCCTTCTTCACCCGGCATTTCTTCAAGTCGTCCCGACATTTCACGAAGAGCCTCTGCCCAGCGTGATGTGGAGTCGGCAATGATAGCTACCTTGTAGCCCATATCTCTGAAATATTCCGCAATGGTAATACCGGTGTAAATAGATGCCTCACGGGCTGCGACGGGCATATCGGAGGTGTTTGCTATAAGAACCGTTCTTTTCATAATTGAAAGACCTGTTCTTGGGTCGTGAAGCTCGGGGAACTCCTTTAAAACGTCGGTCATTTCGTTTCCGCGCTCTCCGCAACCGATGTATATGATGATATCGGCGTCAGCCCACTTTGCAATCTGGTGCTGAGTAACAGTCTTACCCGAGCCGAAGGGACCGGGGATAGCCGCAACGCCACCCTTTGTGATGGGGAAAAGCGAGTCGATAACACGCTGACCCGTTATCATAGGCTCTGTGGGAACGAGCTTTTCCATATAAGGACGGCGTCGGCGTACAGGCCACTTCTGAAGCATTGCGATATCAACGGTATCACCCTTGTCGGTCTTGATTTTGGCAATTGCTTCTGTAATGGTCGCATCGCCTTCAAATATCCATACAACCTCGCCCGACATAGTGGGGGGGACCATTATCTTCTGGGTTACGGCAAGAGTTTCTTCAACCTCACCGAGAACGCTTCCTCCGCTTACTCTGTCGCCTACCTTTGCTGTGGGCTTGAAGGTCCATTTCTTTTCGCGGTCAAGCTTGGGAAGGTCGATGCCTCTGGGAATACGGGAGCCTGCCACGTGATAAATCTTTTCAAGAGGTCTTTCTATTCCGTCGAAAATTCCTTCAATCAGACCGGGGGCAAGCTCTACCGAGAGAGGCTCTCCTGTGAAATAAACGTTTTCACCGGGTCCGATTCCGGTAGTGTCCTCGTAAACCTGAATGGAGGCACGGTCGCCTCTAAGCTCTATGACCTCGCCTATAAGCTTTTTTTCACTTACCCTAACAACGTCGTACATCTGCACGTCTCTCATACCCGTTGCAACGATGAGAGGACCTGCTACCTTGTATATAGTACCGACGTTTTCGGTGGATTTAGTCAAAGTATCCATTAAAAATCTACCTTTCACTTTTACTTATCAAAAATGTTTGTACCTATCGCCTTTTCCATATTGTGAATAACGTTCTTTTCCCCGATTTGCATTGAACCCGAACGGTCGGGAATGGGGATGATAGATGGATAGGCACACTCTCTGTATTTTTCCACAAGGTCGGGAATACCTTGAAAAAGTACTTCGGTTATATAAATTATCTTATATCCCTTCTGTACAAGCTCCATCACGGCACCTTCCGCTTCCTTTGGAGTTCCCGCCTCTTTTACCGTAATACCTACTGCGGAAAAAATAATAACCGATGCTCTGTCGCCGATTACGGCAATTTTCGTTTCTGCCATTATTTTTCGCCCCCTGTTCTGAGAGTCTTTTCAAGAGCAAGGCGTCGAAGGATTCCACTCTCGCTTTTCTTTCTGAAAAAGTATTCTGCAATAGGTGCAAAATTTTCACCTGTCCTAAGGTCTTCCATGGCGCGAAGAGTTTTTTCTTCACTGTCTGAGATAACCTTTTCAGTGCTTTCCTTTTCAAAATCGGGAGAGGTATAGCTTACCGGGAGAAGATACTTCTTCCCATCCTCTGTATCCCGTCCCATTTCGCGAAGCCTCGCCTCGGCAGAGCGGTTTTTCGCTTCACCATAGCAAAGAAGCATATCGTAGAGGGCAGAGCTTTCCTTTTTCGCTCTTTCAAGTGTGTGAAGGAATATCGCCCTGTCACATACGGAGGAGAGTATAAAGGGGTCGGTCTCCTTTTCGTAGTCTGCCATTTCTTTATCTGC
>JAZNYT010000006.1:0-19736 GCA_045594565.1 Eubacteriales bacterium | reverse complement strand
CTTTCAAACGCCTTAATATAAAGGCTTTTTTATGTTTTTGATGAAACTTTGTTCATATTTTAAATATGAACAAAGTTTATTTACGCTTATATTTTAACAGATTTTGGCATACTTTTCAAGAAGAATTTGTAAACTTTTTCTACCTGTCCATATCGGGCGTGATCTTTACCCTCACTATATCGCCCTTTTCGCAGTTTCCGGGGATAGGAATTGAAAGGTTCAAGAAGTTCTCGGTATACCCCAAAGCCTTTCCGTTCTTAAAGAATTCCACCATCATATTATATTCCCTGCCTATATTCTTATCGAAAATCCTGCGGTGAATTTCCTCCGCCTTTTTTGTCATAAGTCTTGCTCTTTCGTGCTTTACAAAGGTTTTTACCTCTTGCATTTTCGAGGCTCTCGTTCCTTCTCTTTGAGAATAGGGGAAAACGTGGGTGTGAAGTATTTCGGCATCCTCTACAAAGCGAAGACTATCCTCGAAGTCGCGGTCTGTCTCCTCAGGAAATCCGCATATCATATCGCAGGAAAGATTTACGTCCTCGAAATGCCTACGTATATTCTCAACAGCCCCATAAAGAGTTTCTCTGTTGTAGTGACGTCCCATTTTCTCAAGGACACTTGTTGAGGCACTTTGAACGGATAGGTGAAAATGAGACATCACACCTTCGATGGAAGAGAGTCTTTTCACTCTTTCTTCGGTGAAATATGAAGGGTGTAAGGAGCCAAAGCGGAGTCTTTCAACGTGGCATTTTTTCTGAAGCTCCTCCACCAGTGAGAGAAGCGGCTCTTTTTCATCTCTGTCCTCGCCATACGAGGAGGTCTCAATGCCTGTTAGTATAATTTCACGGTATCCCCTGTCCACAAGACGAGACACCTCGGAGATTATATCCTCTTTTTTTCTCGACCTGACTCTCCCTCGAACGAATGGTACGTAACAATAGGAGCAGAAGTTGTTACACCCGTCCTCAATCTTTACGTAAGCCTTAACGTAGCGTCTTGAATCAATAGTAAGATTTTCATAAGGTGCGCCTTCAAGGCTTTCTCTCATATCGAGTCTTTCCCCCGAAAGAAGTCTTTCAACGTTTTCGGCAACAGATGCTTTATTGCGGTTACCTGCAATAAAGTCCGCTTCGAGAAGCTCGGGGTATTCCTTGGTAGCACCCTGCACGAAGCAGCCTATTACCGCAACCTTGCACCCCGTTGTCTCTCTCTGTCTTATCGCCCGTCTTATAGCCTTTCTGCTTTTGGAGTCGGACTCGGCGGTAACACTGCAGGTATTTATAAGATATATATCGCAATCGTCGTCGAAGCTACAAACCTCAAAGCCTTTTTTCGAGAGAAGCTCGGAGATAGCGTCGCTTTCATATTGATTTACTCTACAGCCCAGAGTTAATATTCCCACTTTTTTCATTTTTTGTGCATACCTTTGATTTATTTATTATAGCCGAAGAGAGTCGAACTCTCTTCGGCTATATTGTAGCACACTTTTTTAAATTTTTGAATAGTTTTTTTGCATCCTTGATATGACAAAATCCGATAAGGGTGAAATATTAAAATAGGCATAAAGATTTTGACGTATGAATAAAATGAAGTAAAAACATTGGAGGCGTAATATGAACGATAAAAATTACTTTCCCGAGGGACTTATCATAAAGACGGCAAAAAACAGAGAAGCAATGTCAAGTATGGCTTCTCTTGAAGAAGCGCGTGCAAATTCTAAAATTCTCGAAGCAAGAGTTATGCTCTGCTCATCTCATTTCGAGTTATCCGTTGACCTTGGCGTATGTCGCGGTATCATTCCGCGCGAGGAGGTGGCTTGGAGCGAGGACGGAAGAGTACCCCGTGACATTGCGGTCATAACGAGAGTGGGAAAGGCGGTTTCTTTTGTAATAGACAGGATAGAATATCCCGACGGTAGTGAGCCTATAGCATATCTCTCTCGCCGACGCGCTCAAGAGCTTTGTGTTAAAAACTATCTTAACACACTTGAAATAGGTGACATAATTGATGCGAGGGTTACTCATTTTGAACCATTCGGCGCTTTCTGCGATATCGGCTGCGGTATCATTTCACTTCTTTCTATTGATTCAATTTCGGTTTCCCGCATCTCTCACCCCGACGACAGATTTTCTATCGGTCAATCGATACGTGCAGTTGTTAAGTCAAGAGAGGAGCCTCTGGACGTACCCAACAACATTTCACTAGGCAGAATTGCCCTCTCTCACAAGGAGCTTCTCGGAACGTGGGAAGAGAACGCCGCCTGCTTCGAAATAGGACAGACGGTTGCGGGAATTGTAAGAAGTATTGAAAGCTACGGCATTTTTGTGGAGCTTGCTCCTAACCTTGCAGGTCTTGCAGAATGGAAAAGCGGTGTTGAGGTAGGTGACGTAGCATCTGTCTACATAAAAAACATCATACCATCAAAAATGAAAGTGAAGCTTGTTATCGTGGATTCTTATACCGCCGACAAGCATTTTATCAAAAACAATTACTTTATTACCGAAGGCAACGTTGCCGACTGGAAGTATTGATAATGAATAATGAAGATTGAATAATGAATAATTTTGGTTTATTTTCCCTTTGGGAAAATTACAATCAATTATAATTTTGCATTTTGCTATAAACACTTTTAATATTATTTAATTGAAAATTTCCGAAGGAAATTATCCGAAATTATTCATTCTTCAATATTCAATATTCAATATTCAATAGAAAAAAGAGAGGTTTTACCTCTCTTTTTCTACTATATCAACAACCACGTGCTGATCATTCTTTGTGGAAGAAGCCTTCATAACGGTACGTATTGCTTTAGCGATTCTGCCGCCTTTGCCTATAACCTTACCCATATCGTTTTTTGCAACGGAGAGCTCAAGGTGGAGAGTATCCCCCTCCATACGCTCGTTAACTTCTACTTCTTCAGGTACATCGACTATCGCCGATGCGAGGTCGATCAAGAGTTTCTTCAAAACTGTTCCTCCGAAAATTAGTCGATTGCGCCGGTCTTCTTAAGGAGACTCTTTGCAGTTTCGGTGGGCTGTGCGCCGTTAGCGATCCACTTCTTTGCTGCGTCAACGTCGATCTTAATCTCTGCGGGATTTGTCATAGGATTGTAGTAACCGATCTCCTCGATGAATCTTCCGTCTCTGGGATATCTTGAATCTGCAACAACTACACGGTAAAAGGGAGCCTTCTTTGCACCCATTCTTCTAAGTCTGATTTTAACTGCCATTATTTTCACCTCCATGGCTTAATTTTTTGTGTTTTTATTATAAAATTCGTTTCCGAATATTAAAAACCGAAGGGTAATTTTCTGCCGAACCTCTTGCCAGGCTTCGTAAACTGCTTCATAAGCTCTTTTATCTGGTTGAACTGTTTGAGAAGTCTGTTTATTTCTTCAACCGACGTTCCGCTTCCTGCGGCTATTCTCTTCTTTCTCGACGAGTTCAGAAGGTCGGGGTTTTCCCTTTCCTTTTCGGTCATCGAAAGGATTATAGCCTCTTGCCTTGCGAGCTGTTTCTCGTCTACCTTCACGTCCTTCATTGCGCCCGGCTTCATTCCCGGGAGCATTCCTACAAGCTGATCGAGGTTCCCCATATTCTTTAGCTGTGCGAACTGGTCGAGGTAATCGGAGAGAGTGAAGGTCTGTTGACGGAGCTTCTTTTCAAGCTCCAGCGCCTTCTTCTCGTCAAAGCTTTCCTGTGCCTTTTCGATAAGAGATAACACGTCACCCATTCCAAGTATTCTCGATGCCATTCTTTCGGGATGGAAGGGCTCGATGTTGTCAAGCTTTTCACCCGTACCCACGTACTTTATAGGCTTGCCCGTTACGTGTCTTACCGAAAGTGCCGCACCGCCTCGGGTATCACCGTCAAGCTTTGTGAGTATTACGCCTGTAATATCGAGAAGGGAGTTGAAGTGTTCTGCAACGTTCACCGCGTCCTGACCGAGCATCGCGTCAATAACGAGAAGTATCTCGGTGGGATTTACCGCCGCCTTTATCTCCTCAAGCTCGTGCATAAGCACCTCGTCAATGTGGAGACGTCCTGCGGTATCTATAAACACAAGGTCGTAGCCCTCGCGTTCTGCTAGTCTAACGCCGTTCTTTGCTATCTTAACGGGATCCTTTTCGTTTTCCTCCGAGTAGACCTTGGCACCTACCTGCTCTCCTACAACGTGGAGTTGCTTTATAGCGGCGGGGCGGTATACGTCACAGGCAACGAGAAGAGGCGTTCTTCCCTGCTTCTTCATAAGAAGCGCAAGCTTTGCGGCGTGGGTGGTTTTACCTGCGCCCTGGAGTCCACACATCATAACTACCGTGGGAGGCTTTGGGGAGGTAATGAGCTTTTCGTGCTTTTCACCCATTATAGCACAAAGCTCCTCGTTAACTATCTTAACTATCTGTTGGGCGGGCATAAGGCTTTCAAGCACCTCACTGCCTACCGCTCTTTCAGAAACCTTATTTATAAATGCCTTTACTACCTTGAAGTTTACGTCTGCTTCAAGAAGTGCAAGCTTTATTTCACGCATTCCCTCTTTAACGTCGGATTCGGTGAGTTTTCCTTTGTTTCTGAATTTTTTGAAAGCATCGGATATTTTATCCGTAAGACTCTGAAACATAAGCTCCCTCCTTTACGCTAAAAGGCTTCTAATCTTTTCGGCGGCGTCCTTGTCATCTGTTATATCTGCCACCTCAAGAAGCTTTTCTTTTATCTCCTTTAAGTGCATAAGACTTTCAAGACTTTCGAGCTCATCAAGGGTTCTCTTTATAAGCTCTCGGACACCCTGACGGGTAGTGCCCGTATGCTCCGCAATCTCGGACAGCGACATATCCTCCCAAAAGGAAAGCTCGAACACCGTCCGCTTCTTTTCACTTATCAGCGGTGCGTATATATCATATAACAGGCAGACCGAAAAATCTTTTTCTTTCACTGTTCTCTCCATGGGTGTAAATATTTTTTCTTTACACCTTGCATATTTTACACTATAACTCTTCTTTTGTCAAGACTTTTTTTAATTCTTTTCCCAATCCTTGTGGTTTTTGAGTATTTCCCAAAGAGAAAGAAAGCTTTCGTGACGGGTCTTGGGAAGTGTTCCGTCATTTATCTTCTCCAGAATCTTGCAGCCTTCCTCCTTGGTGTGAGTGCACTTTGTATATCTGCAGTCAAGAGCTAGGGGTGCATATTCACGGAAAGCATAAACAAGCTCCTCCTTTTTCATAAAACGAAAGCGGTCAAAATCAAGAAGTGTAAAGCCCGGAGTATCCACAAGGTATGTACCTCCATCGTCCACGGGATAGAGAGTAGTTGTACGGGTGGTATTCTTTCCTCTTCTGTTCTTTTCACTTATCTTTCCCGTTTCGAGAGAAAGGGTTGGATAAAGGGCGTTTATGATAGTGCTTTTTCCAACTCCCGAGGGGCCTGTGAAAACTGCCACCTTGCCCTTGGCAAAGGGATAAAGCTTTTCTCTGACCTCACTTGTGTTTTCTGATGCGGAAAGAACTATTACAGGATAGCCTGCCCTCTCGTATATATCGGTAATCTCACGTACAAATCCATCGTCTGCAATATCGCGCTTATTGAATACTATAACCGACTCAATTCCCGAATGCTCGGCAAGAGCTGTAAGCTTATCGATGGCAAGAAAATTCGGGTCGGGAGAATGAAGTGCGAAGACCATGAACATGACACCGATGTTTGCAACCTCGGGACGAATGAGAAAATTCTTTCGCTCAAGCACCTTTGTGATGAAGCCCATACCCTTTTCATCGGTATCAAATTCGACCTCGTCCCCTGCCATAGGAGTGAGTCCGTCATGTCGGAAAGAACCCTTGGCATAGCATTCATAAAGAGTTTCACCGCATTTTACGGTATATATTCCTCCGACACAGCTTAAAATTTTTCCTAGGTTATTCATAATCTCCTTTATTAAAAAGAGGGGAAGCTCCCCTCTTTTTATATACTAAAAATTGCATTAAATCAGCCTCGCCGTTTTGCTTCGTTCAGTTAAAGAAATCATGAACGATAGGCGAGATATGCCAGCGGCGGCTCGCCGCTTTTTATACTATTACTATTGGTCCGCCCTGAGGCTTTTCAGGCTCATCGGGCAAATCAGGTGTTTCGGGCTCGACGGGTACGTCGGGCTCGTCAGGCTCGTCGGGTACGTCGGGCTCCTTTATTCCCGTTCCGTAGTAGATAACGATTTCGCCCGAATAGTTTACCATTATCTTACTGCCTGCTTCAAGGCTCTGAGATACGATAATACCTATTTCCGCCGATTCCTCGGAGGGCTTATAAACTACCTTTATTCCGTTTGAAATGAACTTTTCAAGCTCAACAGATGCGGCTGAAAGCTCCTTGCCCTCAAGATTCGGCATATAGAGGTAAAGGCTGTCGGTATCAAGTCCCGTATTGCCGTTGCCGTCGCTGACAAAAAGAGTAATCTTGTCGCAGAACTTGGGAGAAATTACGGTAAAGGGAGTAACGCTTTGCTTTACTACCGTACCTACTGCCGAGGAATTTGAAACGGTTATAAACTCCACCTCAAAGTCCTTGAGGTCTATCATAGCCTGTCCCTTAGTCTTACCAACAAGGTCGGGCATTGCAATTACGTTCTGAAGCTTCTTACCGGTGCTGACGTAAAGGGTTATTTCATCGTCCTTGGATGCCATCTGTCCTTCCTTGGGATATGTGTCGTATACGTAGCCCGAAAGAACTGTATCGTGGGACGACTTCACTACAGTAACGTTGTTGAAGCCATGATTTCGAAGGGCAATCTTTGCCGCTGCCTCTGTCATTATGGTGTAATCTGCAAAGAGGGCACTTCCCTCAAGAGGGTTAACGTAAAGGATAAGGTCGGTGGTACCCGTTGAGTTCTTTATCTTCTTTACCTCGCCTGCAGAAGGCTTTGTATTGTATATCTCGCCGTAGCCGTAGGAGTCGTTGAGTCTGTCTGCCCAGACTACCTCTATCTTGAAGTGATCCTCAAGATATTTCTCATTCATTTCTTCCTCGTATACCAACCCCACAAGGTCGGGGACTTCGGCATATATTACGTCATCTCCGCTGCTCGTACCTGCTCTGAAGAGTCCCATTATAACAACTATCGCAGAAATAACGAGTACCGAGAAGAACGCCATAACTATACCGAGTATTATTGGGAAGAAGGTAACCTTCGCAGGCTTGCCTGCAGTCTTCTGTGCAGGCTTGCGATAGGGTTTCTTTTTATTCTGTGCCACTGTTTTTCCGCCTTTCGACGCGCTCTCTTCCTTCACCTCAAAGACTACCATTGGGTTTTCCTTGAGTATACGAACGGCACGAAGCATTGAGCGTGCAGACTTAAATCTGTTTTCGGGATTTTTGGATATCGCCTTGAGAATAATCTGCTCTATTCCCTCGGGAAGCGAGGGGGCTATCTCACGGGGCTTCTGAGGCTCGTCGCTTATCTGCTTCATAGCTACCGATACAGGTGTATCTGCATCAAAGGGAAGCTTACCGGTTGCCATCTCGTAAAGCATTATTCCCACCGAATATATATCGGAATATGTGCCTGTGGGCTTACCGCTTGCCTGCTCGGGGCTGATATAGTAAACGGTGCCGAGAGCCTTATCGGTCATTGAGATAGTATCTCCTCCGGGTGCTTTAGCAATGCCGAAATCGGTAACCTTAAGCTTTCCGTCGGGAAGCACTATCATATTGTGAGGCTTTATGTCGCGGTGTATAACGCCCTTTTCGTGTGCATGCTCCAAGGCGAGAAGTATCTGCTCTATAAAGTTTACAGTCTCCTCAAAGGGGAGGCAGTTGTTTCTCTCCGCCATATACTCTTTAAGTGTCTTTCCGTCAACAAGCTCCATTACGATATATTTAAGGTCGTCCTTAAGAGACATATCGTAAACCTTTACTATGTTTTCGTGAGAGAGCATCGAGATAGCACGTGATTCGTTAATGAATCTCTTTACTGCCTGACTGTCACCGTCGGTAACCTCGTTTAAAACCTTTAACGCAACAACTCTTTTTTCCTTTGTGTCCTCTGCCTTAAAGACTACCGACATTCCGCCGATACCTACAACGGAAAGTATCTTGTATCTGTCGTCTATAACTTGTCCGATGAGGGCATCGAATTTATCGTTTGTACTCATTTTTTCCTCCACGCTTTCACTTCTCGGTATCTATAAGCACCGCAGTTATGTTATCCGAGCCGCCCGAACGGTTGGCGTAGGACACAAGTCTTTCCACCTTCTCGGAAATAGGTTTTCCCGAGGTGACGGTTTTTATAAAATAATCCTCGTCAAAATAGTTGGAAAGTCCGTCGCTGCAAATAAGGTAATATCCCGACTCAAGGTCCATATGGCAAACGTCGCAAACAACGTCGCGGGATATTCCAAGCGCTCTCATAATAACGTTGCGATTGGGGTGGCTTTGCGCCTCCTCCTCGGTAATCTTACCGGCATCGAGAAGTGCCTGTACAAATGAATGGTCAACTGTAAGCTGTTCGGACCTATCCTCGGTTATGTGGTACACTCTGCTGTCTCCTATATTGAAGGTCCAGAGAATATCGTTCACTATGACACATCCCGACAGTGTTGTACCCATTCCCGAAAGCTTTTTGTCGGAAGAGGATTTCTTGAAGACCTCGGTGTTAGAAAGGTCGGTCGCCTCATATATGGCTCTGTCAACCGAGATTATGAACTCCGCTCTGTCCGTAACGCTTTCTTTTATCTTGCGGAGTATGGGCATTATGCTCTCTGAAAATCTTTTGCAGGCTATACGGCTCGCTACCTCGCCTGCCTGTGCGCCGCCCATTCCGTCGCAAACGAGCGCCACTACTATTCCGTCATAATTTTCTACGCTGAAATTGTCCTCGTTAAGACTTCTTTTCTTTCCTACGTCACTGGTACCGAAAATCTGCATACCCATCCTCCTTTCTTATATCTTTTCAGTTTCTTTTATATGGTCGTTTCTGAGCTGTCCGCAGGCGGCATCTATATCCGAGCCGAGCTTTCTGCGTACCGTCGCATTTATTTTACAATTTTTCAGAGTATTTGTAAAGAGAATTATGTCGTTTTTTGTTGATTTTTTGAAATTTTTTTCACGAATTGCATTAACAGGAATGAGATTTACGTGACACATTATGCCACGGAGCCTTGAAGCCAGCTCCTTTGCATGTTCGGGAGAGTCGTTCACCCCGGAAATGAGAGCGTATTCAAAGCTTATTCTCCTTCCACATATCTTCTGATATTCACGGCACGCCTGAAGCAGCGTTTCTATGTTATAACGGCGATTTATCGGCATAGTCTTGCTTCTTATTTCGTCGTTGGGAGCGTGAAGAGATATAGAGAGCGTTATGGGAAGCTCCTCCTTGGCAAGTCTCAAAATTCCGTCCACCAGACCGCAGGTAGAAAGAGAAATATGTCTGTAGCCTATGCCGAGTCCCTTATCGTCGTTCACAAGGTGTAAAAATCTTATCACGTTATCATAGTTGTCAAGGGGCTCGCCTATTCCCATAAGAACGATATTCGAAACTCGGAATGGCTCACTGTCCCCCATATGCTCACGGGTAACGGTTTCTATCTCGGAAAGTATCTCCGACGGCTTCAGTCCTCTTACAAATCCGTTTTTGGTAGATGCGCAAAAGGCGCATCCCATTCTGCACCCCACCTGCGTCGAAACGCAGACACTGTTTCCGTGCTCGTATCTCATAAGCACCGTTTCGATAATGTTACCGTCGGAAAGTGCAAGGAGATATTTCTCGGTGCCGTCAAGCTTTGACACAAGCTTTGACACAATTTTCGGTGCGGTTATCTCGTATCTTTCTGCCAAAGTATCCTGTAAGGCTTTAGGGATATTGGTCATCTTATGGAAGTCGGTGACAAGAGAGTTGAAAAGCCATTTGTGTATCTGCTCCGCACGAAATTTCGGGAGTCCCAAGGTCACAAGGTCCTCTCGGATTTCTTCTATTGTCATGCTTTTTATATCAATTTTTTCCATATCTAGTCCTTAATAAGTAAGTCGTAAAAGAAGCCGTCCTCGTATCCGTCAAAGGGAAATACCGTTACAGGATAACCCTCTGCTCTGTGAAAATCGGTGTGCTCCTGCAAAAAATCTTTTGTTACTCTCTCGTTTTCATCGGGGTTGAGGGTACAGGTCGAATAAACCAGTCTGCCTCCGTTTTTGAGATATTTAGAGGAATTTCCAAGAATGCTTCTTTGTACCGAAGGAAGCCTTTTTACGTCTTCCTCGTCCTTATATTTTATATCAGGCTTTTTAGCTATAATACCGAGTCCTGAGCAAGGCACGTCACATATTACGCCGTCGGCGGTGCCGAGAAGTTCGGTACGCGGGGTGTTTGCATTGTTTTCATCTACGCGGATTATCTCTACTCCAAGACGCTCTGCTCCCTTTTCGATGAGAGAAAGCTTGTTTTTATGTAGGTCAAAGGAGAAAACCTCTCCCTTGTTTTCCATCTCCAACGCCGCGGAAAAGCTCTTTCCTCCGGGACAAGCGCAGGTGTCGATAATACGCTCACCCGCCTTTGGCGAAAGTGCATTTACCGCCATGTAAGAGCCTGTTCCCTGTACGAAGAAATAGCCCTCTCTGTAGCCGTAAAGCTCCTCTACGCTTCCCGAGAGCAAAATTATGATATTCTCGGCGAAGGAATGCTTTTCAACCTTTGCTCCCTTTTCCAAAAGCTTTTCAAGAAGGTCTTCTGCCCTTATTTTAAGAGTATTTACACGAAGAGTGACAGGCGGCTTCTTCTGAAATGCCGAAAGTAGCTTTTCCGTCATATCCTCGCCGTAGCCCTCACGCCAGAGAGAAATGATAAACTCGGGCATAGAGTAGAAAGCGCTCTCCCCTGCATCCTTTAAGATTTTGCCGAAGGAATCCCGCTCTCTCACAGCCGAGCGCAAAATTCCGTTGACAAAGGGCACTGCCGCCTTTTTCCCCGAAAGCTTCATAAGCTCCACCGACTCGTCACATGCAGAGTGGGTGGGGATTCTGTCCATAAAGGCTATCTGATAAAGTCCAAGCCTTAATGCCACCAACGCTTCACGGTCAATTTCCGAAACCGGCTTTTTGGAAAATTTGGAAATGAGAGCGTCAAGAGATATTCTTTTTTCAATAACGCCGTAGACAAGGGCTGTATAAAGGCTCTTATCACGGGGGTCAAGCTCATTTGAGGAAATGCGAGAGGCGACCTCAAGGTTTGAATATTTTCCATCCTTTTCACATCTCACAAGACTGTCAAAGGCAAGCTTCCTTGGATTTTTCACGTGGGATTTATCTCCTTTGGTTTCTGTTTACCATCATAAAAAGACGAAGAAGGTTTGCAAGAGAAACTGCGAGAGCCGCAACGTAGGTCATAGCGGCGGCGGAAAGCACCTTCTTTGCGCCCGAAAGCTCACTGTCGGCAAGAATGCTTCCGTCGCGTAGCGCTTCCATGGCACGTCGGGATGCATTGAATTCAACGGGGAGTGTCACAAGCTGAAAGAGTGCCGAAAGTCCAAAGAAAGCAACTCCCAGATATGCAAGTGTTGGTGCTGACAGTATTAGTCCTATTATAACGAGAGGTAAAGCGAGATTTGAGCCAAGCTGTGTTATGGGTATTATAGCACCTCTCACTCTTATGGGGAAATAGCCTACGTTGTGTTGTACGGCATGTCCCGCCTCGTGTGCCGCAACACCGAGGGCTGCAATAGAATTTGATGAATACACCGAGTCAGAAAGCCTTATTACCTTCGCTTTGGGGTCAAAATGGTCGGTTAAGCTTCCGCTGACCCTTTCCACTCTCACGTCATTCACACCGCCTGCTCTCAGCACCGCCATAGCGCAGTCGGCGCCCGTAAGTCCTCTCATGCTTTTAACGGTGGAAAACTTTTTGAAGGTTGAATTGACTCTCGCCCCTGCAATCATAGACCAGATAGCGGCGAGTATTACAGGTATAATCCATATATCGTAATAGTAAAAAAACGGCATTTTATTCTCCTAACTTATCACCGAGGGCTATTCGCCTTCCGTTCAAAAAATCTGCATACTTCATTCTTTTCGCGCCCTCTCCCTGAACCTCAAGAAGAAGCACGCTTCCCTCTCCTGCCTTGACCTGAAGCTTTTTCTTGACAGATACAACTTCGCCCACCTCTCCCTCGGGAGAGTCGTCCGAGACAGATGCACGGAAAATTTTAAGAAGCTTTCCGTCGGGAGTATGGGTGGTTGCCGATGGCTCGTCGGAGAGACCATGTATTTTGCGGACAATCTCACGCGCAGGCTTGGACCAGTCAATGATTCTGTCATCGGAGGTAAGCTTTTCGGCGTAGGTTGATTTTTCAGAGTCCTGCTTTTCGGGGGTAATTTCACCCTTCACAACAGAGCGCAGAGTGTGGCACATAAGTCTTCCTCCCACCTCCGCAAGAGTGGCAAAAAGCTCTGTTGCGGTGGTATCGTCGGTTATATCTACCTCTGCCTTTGAAAGCATATCGCCTGTGTCAAGTCCCTTTTCCATATACATAATGGTAACGCCCGTTTTTGTCTTTCCGTCCATAATGGCACGGTTGACGGGGGCAGCTCCTCTGTATTCGGGAAGAAGAGAGCCGTGCACGTTGATGCATCCGTATTTGGGGAATTTCAAAACGTATTCGGGGAGTATCTTTCCGTAAGCGGCAACGATTATAACGTCGGGTGATGATGCTTCAAGGATTTCTTTGAAGTTTTCTTCTTTTAAGTTTTCGGGCTGAAAAACGGGAAGTCCGAGCTTTTCTGCCGCAACCTTGGTTTCCGAGGGGGTCAGCTTATAGCTTCTGCCCTGCGGAGTATCAACCTTCGTTACAACGTCGATATCCGAATTTTCAAATTCTTCTCTTATTATTTCAAGAACACGCGCCGCAAAAAGTGGGGTGCCCATATACATTATCTTCATTCAAGCTCATCCTTTTCAACGTATCTTACAATGTCATCTGTGAGAAGCTTTCCGTTAAGATGGTCTGTTTCGTGGCAGAATGCCTGTGCGAAAAGTCCGTCAACTCCGTCAAAGGTTATCTCATTTCCGTTTCTGTCCAGAGCCTTGCCCCAAACCTTCGCGGGACGCTTCTTCACTACCCAAACGTCGGGGAAGGAAAGACATCCCTCGTAGACCTCTACTTCTCCCTCTGTCTTTACAATTTCGGGATTTATAAGCTCAACAGGACCACTTCCGTCGTCGATAATAACGACTCTTTTGAGAATTCCCACCTGAACGGCGGCAAGCCCTGCACCGTTTGCAACCTTTAAGGTTTCCTTCATATCCTCAAGGAGGGTGAGGGTACGCTCGTCAATCTTCTCGATAGGACGAGAACGCTTCTTTAAAATATCGTCTCCTGTTTTTACAATATTAAGTATAGCCATTTTTATTCCTTTCATAACACGGTAGGCGATATATCTATAAAGCACCTTACCTTGTCCTTTTTATTAAATTTCGAAAGTATACTGCGAAAAAGCTCGCGAGTACGCTTATTATTTTTAAATTTCACCACAAGCTTACGCCTATATGTATTTTTGAGCTTATACGGAATTGCCTCAAAGGGTCCGTATGCGATTATCTTCACGTCGGAAAATTCAAGAGAAAGCTTTTCGGAAATAACCTTCTCCATCTTCTCGGAGGCTGATTCAAGATCCTTCTCGCTATCGCTTGAAAGATAAAATGCTGCAACCGAGCAGAAGGGCGGATAAACGAGAGCTCGTCTGAGTGCTATCTCCCCCTTGAAAAACTCCTCGTAATTCTGGGTAGTACACAGCTCTATTATTTCGTTATATGGGTTCATCGTCTGGAGTACTGCCCGTCCCTTTTTCTTTCCTCTTCCCGCTCTTCCCACAACCTGTGTCATAAGAGAAAAGGTATGCTCGTTTGCACGGTAGTCGGAGGAAAAGAGAGAAAGGTCTGCCATAATTACCCCCACCAGAGTGACGTCGGGGAAATTATGACCCTTTGCCACCATCTGAGTGCCGATAAGAATGTCTGCTCTATGGCAGGAAAAATCGTTTATTATATCCTTGTGAGACAGTTTTTTTCTTGTACTGTCTGCATCAAGACGGAGCACCTTTTTGTCCGGAAAAAGCTTTTTCAGTTCTTCTTCAAGCTTTTGTGTGCCGTAGCCTCTGTACTGCATATGATGTGAATTACAGGTAGGACAAACAGTAGGAGGCGCCAACTGATATCCGCAATAATGGCAGATGAGTCTGTATTCGCCATCCTTTTGGTGAAGAGTCATGGGGACACTGCAGTTGGGGCAGGTCACCGCCGTTCGACAGTCACGGCAGGTGAGAAGCTTACGAAGTCCCCGCCTGTTTACAAATAGCACCGCCTGTTCCCCTTTATCAAGAGTTTCACGAAGGGCTTCTTCAAGGTCTTCGCCTATAAGCCTTTCGGGAGAAGCCACTCTGTCGGTTAAAAGGTCTGAAATAACGATATCGGGGAGAGTTGCCTTGCCGTAACGCTTATCAAGGGTTACGAGTGTATATTTCCCCTCTTTTGCATTATAGAAGCTTTCAACGTCGGGAGTTGCCGACGAGAGAAGCATCATTGCCGAGGCTTTGGCACAAATAAATCTTGCCACGTCCTTTGTGCGGTAGCGTGGACTCATATCCGACTTGAAGCTATCATCCTGCTCCTCGTCTATAACGATAAGTCCGAGATTTTCAACAGGCGCGAAGATTGCCGAGCGAGTGCCGAGAACTATCTTCTTTTTACCCGACTTTATGGCTTGCCAGCTATCATATCTTTCACCCTTTGACATTCCCGAGTGAATTATTGCAACCTCGTCTCCATATCTTGAAAAGAGCACCTCTGCACTTTGTGATGTTAGTGCTATTTCGGGAACGAGCATTATAATGCCCCGTCCCTCACTCACCGCCTTGTCTATGAGGCTCAATACCACCGATGTCTTTCCGCTTCCCGTAACGCCGTAAAGAAGGGCGGCGGCGGGCTCCTTTGATACCAGCAGCTTTTCAAGGGTATCGTAGGCTTTCTCTTGCTCATCGGACAAAGTGATTTTTACAGGAGAAAGCTTTTTTGGAATATCATAAGGCGTTCTTTCAACGCTTTTTGAGATTACCTCTGCAAGTCCTCTTTTTTGAAGAGTATTAAGTCCCGATGCGCCTATGGGGTATATTTCGCAAAGAGATTTGACCGATATCTCATCGACGGACAAAAGATGCTCAATCACCCTTTTATAAAGCTCACGGTTTTTGAGTCCACGAAGCTTTTCCTCGTCGAAGGCATTGGGGATAGCTTTGACGAAGCGCTCTTTTTTCTCATTAACGTGGCATACCGCCTCGGTTTGATGGCGGAGCACGTCTTTTTTAAGATATACTTGAACGCTCTTTTTGGTAACGGTAGAATTCAGATAGAATCTGCCGTTCTTTTCGATTTCCTCTTTTATTTCGATATCGGAAAGCTCTGAAAAATTAGCTCCTTTTACAAGATACTCCGCCGTGTCGATATCTAGTCCTGTGGGGAGCATAAGACGAAGGGCATCACCAAAGGTGCAGAAAAATTGCTCGGAGATAAATTCAGCACAACCAAGCTGAATTAGGTTCAGCGAATATATATCGGGTAGCAAAAAAAGAATTTTTTTAAGGTCTTTATCAAATTCACCTTCCTCAACGGCGGTCACTACTCCGTACTGGTGTCTGTCGGAGCTTCCAAAGGGGAGCGCCGCAATATCACCCACCTTGACGGGGATATCGGAAAGGTAACTGTATGGGCGGTCGAATTCGGGCAGTGCTGATAAAAGCCTTACCTCTGCCTTAAACATCTGACCACCTCCCTTTTCATTCAATAATTCTTGTATCAACCTTATTTCTTCTCATTCTTATTCCCTCAAGGGGCTTTCCTGCAATAGAAAAGGTGAAAAGAAGCTCGTCTGTCGCCTCGTCGTATATATCGAGGTAAACCTTGTTGCCGCCAACGATTTCGGTAACGGTTTCGTAGGTAACGTTCCCATCTTCGTCAACTCTTTGTGCTTTGCTTGTAACCTTTTCTCCGTCCTCTATCAAGATATCGTTAACACAAATGCGGATAAAGCCGTAATTGTATCTCGATTCAAAATGGGTTTCCAGATTCTCGTAAACGGTCTCATTCTCTTCCTCTGCGACTCTCACCTTACAGTAAAAGGGTATTACTCCCTTTTCTTTTTCGTAGGTGGAGATTCTATAGCGGAGCGTAAGCTGTAGCTCGTCTATGGGGTCAAGATAGTGAATGTTCTTTATCTGTACAGTTCCATCCTCACTTGTCCAGGAAAGAGGCTGATAGTTAAAGAGAGGATAGTCCACGTCAAGATTGTCAAAATCCTTTTTCTCCTCCGCCGTGAGAATTATGTCATCGGAAATTTCCGAATCACAGGAAACGAATATTCTTGTAAATGCAAGCGCATAGACCAAAATACTTATAAGCATAAGAGTCCATTTGGTAATCTTCCAAAGGGTTATTTTTTTCGTTTTTTCTTCCATTTCAGATATCCTTTCCTGGCTATAACTATACAGTGTATATTTTACCACAAAACTGTGAATATTTCAAGAAATTTGTATAAATTTATATATTAAAAGGAAAATGCTTTTATTAAAATCCTTGTCTCACAAATTATGATATCATGATATCATGATATCATAATTAACATTTCATAAAAGTAACTAAATGCAAAAAGTAAGAAGAGTGTCCGAAGACACTCTTCTTACATTTTTATCCTGATATTCTTGACTCTTGCTCTTTCGGCCTCAAAAGCTACTTTATGTGCTTCGAACATCCAAGGGTCGACCTTTTCTTCAATAAATTCTGCTCTGTCAACAGTTTCTATAAAGTACCGGATAAGCCCTTCGTCTCCCCCTGCATGCTTCGAACCGCCGTGGTCTATCTTTATTCTTTTTTCTGACATATCACTAAATCTTTTAAGGAGAATTTCTCCCGTGTCAAGACAGCCTCCTACCTCGCCCTTGGTGCCCATAAGCTTGATGGTTCTATTGTTTTCAAGAGAAAAGGCACTAACGGTAAACATAGCGGTAACACCGTTTTCAAACTCTATCGAAACCACTTGATGGTCACAAACGTCGTTATCGCAACGGTAAACACATCTTCCGTAAGGGTTATTTCTCAGAGCCTCAATGATATCCTCATCTTTTTCTCCGCATTCAAATTTATGCACAAAATATCTCGCCTTGCCTTGGGTATACTGCTCCACCGCGTTATATATACACGTATCCTGAAAAGGACAGCCGTCCGTGCATCTTTCGGGAACCTCGCCCGGAGCGTTTTCCGGCTTAAAATAGGTGTTATCGCCATATGAGGATATATATTTACACTGTGACCCTACAAGATATATCATAAGGTCTATATCGTGACTCGATTTTGCAACTATAAGAGGAGACGACCTTTTGGTGCTGTTCCACGGTCCTCTGACGTAGCTGTGAGCATGATGCCAGAAGCCTTCGTTTTCATTAAGCTGCATCGTAACAACGTCGCCTATCTCCCCGCTCTCGATTATCTCCTTCAGCTTTTTGATAAAAGGAGTATACCTTAAAACGAAACCTGTCATGAAAATTTTATCGTAATCCTCAAATTCGCGCTCAAGCTTCTTTACCTCGCGCAAGGTAGGCGCTATCGGCTTTTCGAGAAGTATGTGATAACCGCATTTCTTTGCCAGAAGTGTAGGCTCGGTATGCATTCTGTCTTGAGTACAGATAATAACGGCATCAGCAAGTCTGCCCTTTTCGAAGAATTCATGATAGTCCTCAAAGCACATATTGTCGGCTACGTTATACCTGCTCTTGAACTGCTCTCTCTTATAATCGTCGGGTTCAACAACACCTACAATTTTCATTAATTTGCTTTTTTCAATACAAGGGGCATAGGAATCCTTACCTCTTCCGCCTGCACCTATGATTACACAAGTTTTCATAATTTTCTCTTCAATCATAATGGTTTTTTGTTTTTTTTAAGTATATCATACAAAATGCATTTGTGTTATAATAAACTTGTTAAGAATTGTCATTATTTTGCTATTTTAACCAAAATATCTAGCTTCGCAAAAAGCGACGAGATTTTGAGGTAAAATTTCGCATCTCTAAGGCGTCGCAATTTCGAAGTATTTTTTTGCAAGACGAGGCAACAAGAAAACCCCGAGGACGGCTTACTCAGACGTAAGTCGACGACGGGGTTTTTGAAGTTAACGAAGTATTGCAAGAAAAGACGATGAAATTTATTTTATCTTTCTTGCTTCGGTATAAAATCTCTTATCGCAAGCATCCCCCATAGAAAAGGTCTTGCGAGGCAAAGCTCCGTCAAGGATAACGGATTTGTAGAGGTCGGACTTATCCATTGCATCAAATATAATTCCGAAATTCTTTCCGTGGCTTAAATTTACAACTACGTCCTCGCCGTGAATATAGTCTATTTCGCCGCCGTTCTCTGCGACAAATGCATCAAGTGCCTTTTGTACTGTGGCAACGGTAAGATATTCTGTGGGATTCGTAATTGTAACCTTGGTCTCCTTGCCCTCTTTTACGAGAACAAATGACTGCCCCTCGGCATTTTTATCAAAGCTCAAAGCGTATTCCTTTTCAAGAGCCTTGATAAAAGCATCTGCATCGGCATCAAATATTACTCTGTGTATAGCCTCAAAAACAAGAGATTCATCGTGAAGGTTTACAAGCTCGCAGAGAGCGTATCTTGCAGAAGTATTCTTTGCGGCATCTCCGATTTCCTTCTTCAAATTTTCGTAGTTTGTCTTTGCGGTGGCAAGTGAATGGTTTCCGTCACCCATAGCATAAACGAGGGGTGAGGATTCGTTTACACCGTACTTCTTATTAAACGTATCAAGGTCGGAGAGTGCTTCAAGCTTACTATCAAGCGCCTCTGCCGCATCGTCCGACATAAGATAGCCTGCGATATGTCCCGAATTCTGCATAAGGTCGAAATCGTAAAGCTTCTTTAAAGAGTCCTTTATGGAAGCATTGGATTCCACGATATCGCGGCTTTCGTCATCGATGAGCATCATAATATGGGGAAGCTCAATGGGAGCGTCCTTTCTGACCTTGAGTCTCGGGGGGATTCTCGATACAACAGTACCCTCGGTCGCTCTTATCATAGACTTGGAGCCCTTTGAAAAGTCATACTCCTCAAGGTCTACCATACCCACGATGCCATATCTCTTAACACCGTTTTTAAGAGTTCTTTCAACGAAAATATAAGCGTTTTTATATTCGTCGAAAATCTCACGCTCCATATATTTATCCATTGCGAGATTAGTATTCTTTATTCTCTCGTCAATGTCACTGTCATTAAGATATATTTCGGGTACGGTTATAAAAAGTGTGGACTCTGCTCCCTTTGTAATCTTCTCGACCTCTTTCCAGTATTCAGGCTCGGAGGTATACTGGTCACAAGCAACAACACTCCATTTCTGCATTCTTTCAGGGTCTTCCGAAAACTTCGGAAGAAGTATATCTGCACGCTTAAAAGCCATAAAATCATCCTTTCAATCAATATTCAATCTATTTTATCACAACATTTTAGTACTGTCAATATTCAAGGAGGAATGCTTTTTACAAAAGCACTTTGAAATAAAACCTAAAATTTTTCATTTTCGGTTTTAACCAAAATTTCTAACACAAATTTCGACGAAATTTTGAGACAAAATCGCGGAGTGCGAAGGCGTCGGCGTACTCGGTACGCCAGTCCGAGCAACACGCGAAGAAAATGAAATCCCGATAAATTAAAAG
>JAZNYT010000005.1:0-5983 GCA_045594565.1 Eubacteriales bacterium | reverse complement strand
AGAGAGTCGAACTATTATCGCCGAGCAAAGCCCTTTTTGGTCTAAATTCTCCCTTGTCGCTTGGAATACATAAAGTATTCCTGCACTTCGCAGAAAAATTTATCCGCAAAAATCATCTTTCCTCGGTTCAAGGGAAGTTTCAAGTGGTAATTTTAGTTCATATCGAGGCGTATTTTTCGAAGTAATACTTTACGTATTACAAGGGAAATCAACGAAGATATGGGCAAAAATTACCCTTGAAACCGATAAGAGTTCGGCTCTCTTCGGCTATAGCCCTGTAACCGACCATAACAGTCCGGATTACAGGGCTTTTTAATTCTATTCGTTCTCTTCCTCTTCTTCAGGCTTCGGTTCAACCAGAACAGTAAGCTTTGTAACTCGTTCTTCTTCCATGTTTGCAACTATTACAAATATATTCTGATATCTGAAGCTATCTCCTACGTGGGGGTCGGCGTCAAGCATTTCAATAGCCCAACCTCCCATAGTGGAATATTCGCAAGTGAACGTTTCGGGTTTTATAAAATCTATCTCCTCGAAGAAATCGTCGATGTTCATATCGCCGATAACCTCGTAGGTATTTTCTCCCGTCGCAAGACAGGGAGTTATTATAACGTCGGTATCATCCCAGATATCACCTACAAGCTCCTCCAGGATATCCTCCATAGTAACTACGCCAAGGGTTCCGCCGTACTCGTCTATTACAATTGCAAGATGCATCTTGGATTCACGAAGCTTTGCAAGTGCCGCAGGAAGCTTCATTGTTTTGTGAAGCTTACAGGGCTCCATAATGAGTGAACGTATATCCGGCTTTTCGTCGGCGAGTGTTGCCTTATAGTAACGGGTAAGGGATAAAACGCCCACAATATTGTCTATACTGTCCTCGTATACGGGAAGACGTGAGAACTGTGTCATATCTGACAGCATCTCGGAAATCTTTTCGTCCTCATCGTTGATGTTTATGGCGGTAACATCTATACGGGGACTCATAATTTTTTCAAGGGTGGTATCACTAAATTCAAGCGTTGACTGAAGAAGCTCACCCTGCTCCTCGTCGATTACGCCCTCTTCCTCAATGGTATCAATGATTGAAGCGAGCTCATCCTCGGTAACCGTAGGCTCATCTTCCTTATGGTCACTGCCCCACATTTTTCTCAAAACGAAGAGGATTGCCATAACGATAAAGACAATCGGGCTTAAAACAATCGTTAATATACGTGTTGGAATTGCAACAATTCGTACAACCGTATCGGCATTTTGCTTTGCCATTATTTTGGGAACAATCTCACCAAATATGAGAATAACCACTGTTATCAATATTGTTGCAATGGTAGAAGCCAGCGCAATGTCATCATGGAACAAGTCGATTATTATAAGCGTTGTGCAGGTGGATACCGCAATATTGGCAAGGTTATTTCCTATAAGTATAGCTGAAAGTGAGGTTGTAAAGTTATCGCATATACAAAAAGCCACCTTTGAAGTGAAGCATCCGCATTCGGACGACTTTCTGAGTCGCATTTTGTTTGCGCTGTTAAAAGCTATCTCGGATGCCGAGAAATATGCCGACAGACATATCATAATAAAGATAACTAAGTATGCCCACCACATAGTTGAAAAATGCTCTGCGAACGTCATGCCGTCACCTCCTCATCGGAGCAAGCCTTCTCGCGCTGGGCGAGGTCTTCCTCGTCAAGAATGTGCAGTATAACCTCTGTAGCACGGCCTTCAACCACCGTTTTGACGGTGATTTCAATATTTCCGTAAAGGAATACCTCGTCCTCCTTCGGAAGATAGCCAAGAGTTTCCAAAATCAAGGAAAGCAATGGCTTTGTGGCTATATTTCTGGGAGCGGGTCCTATTTCCATACGCTCGTATACCTCGGATACAAGCATATGAGTGTTGACCATATATTTATTTCCGCCCAGTGTCTGGAAATTCTGATCGACTATATCGTTCTCGTCGAAGATCTCACCAACAAGCTCTTCGAGTATATCCTCTATGGTTACAAGTCCCACAACGTTTTTATCGTCGTCAAGAACCATTGCAATTTGTAGCTTGTGCTGCCTCATTATAGTCAGAAGGTCGTCAATCTTTGCATCCTTATGAACGCTGTATGGCGGTTTCATTACGCTTCTCAAATTGACGTTGCGGTTTTTTCTGTACTCGATTAAATATGTACGGGTACGTAAAACTCCAAGTACTCTTTCTGAGTTTGCAGCCTTTACGGGCAAGCGTGAATAGTTTGTATTACGAATGGCTTCAAGTATTTTTTCGGTTGTGTCGTTTATCCTGATAAAGTCAAAGTGCTTTTCCATCGTCATGATATCACCGGCGGTAGTTTTTGCAAACTCAAGCGCCGATTTAAGCATATCACTTTTTTCTTCGTCAACTACGCCCTCTTCCGCTGCCGTTTCAATAATCTCTGTAAGCTCATCCTCGGTGATGGAAGGCTCTGCTTCATTTTTTGAAAACATTTTAGAAGCAAAATTCGAAATTATACCAAAGAATGCTGAAATCGGCTTAAGAACCTTCATAAGAAACCTTAGCGACCCTTGAAAAAACAGTGATACGGTTTCACTTCTATCGTTTGCCAGACTCTTGGGTATCATTTCGCTGAATAAGAATATGACCGCCGTACTCATTATCGAGCATATCATCGAAAAAGCAAAGGAATCGAGGAATGCCTCGGACTTACCAAGCTTTTCGCGAAAGATTTCGGTTGCTATAATGGTGAACACCGCCGCACCCGCAATCTTTGTTATGTTATTGCCGATAAGAAGGGTGGTAAGAGCCTTTTCAAACTTATTCAGGATATACATAACACCCTGCGCCTTCTTGTTTCCGTCATCTGCCAACGTTTTGATTTTTATTCTGTTGACCGCTGAAAAAGAACTCTCGGCAGCAGCAAAGTAAGCTCCGCCTACAACACAAATAATAAAAAGAATCCATAAAGGTATACTGTCACTACCCACGAAAAAACATCTCCTTGCCTATTTATTTTTGGACACTTTTGTTATTTTATCATTAAATTGCGTATTTGTCAAATATATATGCAAATTTGTATACGTTTGAGCTGAATCAATAACATACTATGCTTAAATACACACACCGCCAGTTGCAATTATTGCCCCTCTGGCAAGCTCCAATGTTGGATCACACGTAATAAAATCAAGCTTATACATCTCCACCGCAACAGGGAGCTCTGTACAACCGAGAATCAGCGTTTGTGCCCCTCTGTCAAGTATGCTTTTCATAACATTTTTTACCGCAGTAACATCATAGTCGGTTTTTCCCGCCTTAACACCGTTATAAATAAGGTCGGTAATAACGTCCTGCTCATTTTTGTCAGGAAGAATAAGTTCGATACCCAGTTTTGTAAAGCTTTCTTGATAAATCCCGCTTTTTACCGTTCCTTGGGTAGCAAGTAATCCTGCAGTATTTATTGACTTTTTCAACAAAGCCTCTCCTGTAATTTCTATCATATTCAAAATAGGTATATCAACACTCTTTTGAATTTCAGCATGAAAAAAATGTGCAGTATTGCAGGGCATAACCAAAACATCGGCACCCATCGCCCAAAGGGATACCGCACTTTTTGTAAGCTGCGGAACAGGATTTTTTCCGTTATTGATTATTGCCGCAGTCCTGTCCGGAATATCTGTATTATTATCTATCAGTATCTTAATGTGTTCCTGATCGATATTTGCTTTTGTGTTAAGTACAATTTTTTTGAACAGGTCAGCTGTAGCAAGCGGTCCCATTCCACCGATTATTCCAATTGTTTTCTTTTTCATATTATTTCCTCACAAAATACATTTTTCACGTTGATTATATCACAACGATGTGATATAATAAAATATAAATAATTATATGTATATTATATATTTTTACCTATGGAGGAACTATGTTCAAATATGCCGATTATGCCTATATGGTGTATAAAGAGAAGTCATTTACCAGAGCCGCCGAAAAGCTGTTTATCTCACAGCCGTCCTTGTCTCTGAGCATAAAGAAAATAGAAGAAGAGCTGGGAGCTGCAATTTTTGACCGTTCGGGAAGGGAAATTTGCCTTACAGAAATTGGGCAGAAATATATAGAATCCATTGAAAAAATCAAAAATATAGAAAAAAACCTAAAAGATGAAATTGACGATCATCATAAGTTAAAAAAAGGACATATAACCATAGGCTGCACAATATTTGTGTCATCTAACATTTTGCCTCCTATATTAAAAAGCTTCCAAGCAACTTTTCCGAAAGTCACTATAAACATATTGGTAGAAAGCTCGGCAACGCTTGAAAAACTGCTTGAAAACGGAAGTATTGATTTTATAGTTGACAACGCACAGAATGAAAAGAAAAAGGAACACGAATATACCGCGGTTTTGGAAGAGCACATACTGCTCGCCGTCCCGAAAAACTTTTCGGTAAATGAAAAGCTATCCCCTTTCCGTATACCGTCTCATTTTATAAGCACAGAGGAAAACTGGTATGTAAATTATCCGAAGGTAAGCATACGCAAGTTCAAACAAGAAAAATTCATACTGCTTCGAAACGGCAACAATATGCGGCAGATCTCAAACAAAATTTTTAAAGAGAATAATATTATCCCCAACGTAATACAGGAATTTGACCAGCTTATGACATCAATAAGCTATGCCGAGGCAGGCTTTGGAATATGCTTTATAACAGATTCGGTTTTGAAATACGCAAAAAACTTAAATGACATTTTTCTCTATCTGCCCGCAACATCGCACTCTAACCGTACGCTTTACATAATAAGAAAGAAAAACAAATATCTCTCTTTCTCAGCCGAGGAGCTTATAAGCCACATCATCGGATTTACAAATAAAAACCCGTCGCAGCTTTTACATTGAACATAATGTAAAATACTACGTTTTTTGTTTTACTCCATAGCTTTTCCGACACTGTCTCTCGTAGCAACAAAAACAGCAAACAAAAATACCACCCTGTTGGGTGGTATTTTTGTTTGTCTTTTATACCATAAAATACGAACACTATATTTTTATATTAAAATCGTTAGTTCGAGTCTAAGAAGTTTACTAAAATAAACTCAAAATGGAACCGGTCTAAAAACCTGATTTTCTTTAATTTATTAAAGTTGAAATTGCTTCTACATCCAAATCACTACTTGTCGGTAAAAATTCAATATTTTCATATTTTACATTTGGATGTTCTTCAAATATATCTTTATCTATTAAAACAACTGCTTTTTTGCAAGTATCATTTTTCAGCAACTCATTACATCTATCAATAGCATTTTCAACATCTATTTTTATATCAACATATTCATCTTCAATTTCAACCAACCAGATGTTTTTTTCTTCATCATAGCAGGGCCTATAATCATTCAAAATTATAGTGTCTTTATAGACAAAGAAACCATATCCCGTAATTGGCGCATAGTCGCAACGATAAAAATCAATCGGTAGATTTTCGTTTTTAATCATATCATAAAATTTAATATAATATGACGACGTGCAAAGCCAAGAATATTTTTCTTTGGTATCCTTATAGTAATGGGATTTCTTATATTTCAAATAATCAAAAGGCGTAATTATCAATAAGCCAAGCAGAAATAATACAACAATCGGAAAAAATATAACTGTTAATATGATTTCTTTAGCTTTTGCGTTCTTCTTTTCCATATCATCACCGCCTTTGGTGTATTATAGCATAAAAGCGGAAATAAATCAATGCGGAGCGTTGTATATCATCAAAGCGGAACGCTTTGCATATCATCAACACGAAGTGTTGTATATCATCAAGCCACAGGAAAATACACGCTGGCGCGTGATGAGATACAACAACGGCTCTGCCGTTGTTGGTGATATACACCGCACTCCGCGCGGTGATGATATGCCAAGCCTGTGGCTTGGATAAAAAAATACACACTCTTTCGAGTGTGTATTTTTTGAGCTCATAGCACAAAAACGCAACCCATATGTTCACATTATTTCAAAATC
>JAZNYT010000004.1:0-24509 GCA_045594565.1 Eubacteriales bacterium | reverse complement strand
TTTTTAATGAATAATGAATAATGAATATTGAAGAATTGTGGTTAATTTCCTTGCGGAAATTTTCAATTAATTGTGAATTTTCCGAAAGGAAAATTGTCCGAAATTATTCACTATTCACTATTCATTATTCAATTATAAAAGCGAAGAGATTTTGTGATAAAATCGTTCATTCCGAAGCCGTCGGCGTACTTTGTACGGCAGTGCGAGGAAGGGACGAAGAAAATGAAATTTGGAATAAATCAAAAGAAAACCTTTGGTTTTCTACCTTGAAAAAATTGCACCTTGAATACGCTTTGTTCACGCTATATTTATTGAAATTGATTTATCTAATAAACAAAAAATCATTTCATTTTCGTTTTTAGCCAAAATATCAAGCTTGAAAAAAAGTTGTCATATATATGTCATTGTATGGCAGTCCATGTCATGATATACTGTTTTTGAAAGGAGGGATAACTGTGACTTTAGTATATTATGACAACTATCCTGCAGCGTTTTACAGAATACCGAAATACGTGTACAAAATCAACGAAACGGTAGGAATTTCAAACGATGCTATAGTTCTCTACGGCATTATTCTCGACAGAGCAAGTCTTTCGAGAAAAAACGGCTGGCTCGACAATGAAGGAAAAACCTACGTCTATTTGTCACACGATGATGCGGCTGATATTATGCGCACCACTGCCGAAAAGACAAAAGAGTACTTCGGCGAGCTTGAAGAGTCGGGGCTTATCGAAATTAAAACAAGAGAAGACAGAGCCTCACTCATTTACCCTAAAGTAGCGTTAGGGGGGTATTAAATTTTTTAATACAAGTAAGACTTATATTATTAACTTAAATAATTAACTTAAATAATTAACTTATATTATTAAAATTTAAGTTATTAAACTTAAGTTAATAAACTTAAATTCAGTTTACTTAAATAAATAAATTAAATAAATAAATTAAATAAATAAACTGAGTAAGTAAAGTAAATAGTATTAGTATCGAACAACACTTTCGATGATTTTTAAATAAGAGATTCCGAAGGATTTTTCAAAGGGCATATCAAGGTTATGCCACAGAACGTAAAAAGCCAAATAAATTAAAGAAAACTCTTTACAAATAACATTTTTTAGGTTACAATATTATAAAATATTATAAGTAGATTTACGGGGATGAAAAAATGGATTTGAAGTATAAAAGAGTTCTCATTAAGCTCTCGGGAGAGGCAGTATACGGAAGTGACATTGCGGAGTATACGCCCGAGGGAAAGGTCAAGAGCGTTCCTGTTATAGACAGGGCGAAGCTTGACAGAATTTGTGCTCAAATAAAGAGAGTCGTTGACCTTGGAATTGAGGTCGGTATCGTCTTCGGAGGCGGTAACATCTGGCGAGGCGGAAGGCTCGGCGAGGGATTTAACCGCGCCCGTGCAGACCACATGGGAATGCTTGCAACGGTTATAAACTCCATTGCCCTTTCCGAGAGCCTTGAATGTATCGGGGTAAAGACCAGAGTTATGTCCTCTGTTGAAATGCCCCAGTTCTGTGAAACCTACATACCATCAAGGGCGATGAAGCACCTTGAAAAGAAGAAGGTCGTTATTTTTGCGGGAGGTACAGGCATCTCACACCTTACCACCGACACAACCTCCATCGTTCGTGGTATTGAAATTGAAGCAGACGTTGTAATGCTTGCAAAGAATATCGACGCTATTTATACGGCAGACCCAAGAATTGACCCCACCGCCAAGAGAATAGAAAAAATAGACTACAGCGAGATTCTCGCCAAGGGTCTCAAGGTAATCGATGCCACCGCTACCGCTTGCGCGATGGAAAACGATATGCCCCTTCTCCTCTTCGGACTTGACAATCCCGAGAATATCTACACTGCCGTAACCGGCGGTGCAACGGGCACAACAGTTGAAAAAATAAACTAACATACATCGAAAGGAACAACAAAATGAAAGCAAACCTTAATGAATTTGAAGCTAAAATGCAAAAATCCTGTACAGCTCTTGAAACAGAATTCAAGGGCATCAGAGTAGGCAGAGCCTCCGCTACTGTTCTCGACAAGATAAACGTTGATTACTACGGCTCACCCACTCCCATAAATCAGATCGCACAGATCGCAACCTCCGATGCAAGAACCCTTGTTATCACCCCCTGGGACGCTACAACCGTTAAGGAGATAGAAAAGGCTATTCTTGCTTCCGACCTTGGTATTACACCTCAGAACGACGGTAAGGTTATCCGTCTCACCTTCCCCTCTCTCACAGAGGAAAGAAGACGCGAGGTTTCCAAGCAGGTTTCAAAGTACGGTGAGGATGCAAAGGTTGCAGTACGTAATATCCGTCGTGATGCAAACGATTTCCTCAAGAATGAGAAGAAGGCAGGCAACCTCACAGAAGACGAGGCTAAGTCAGGCGAGAAGGACGCTCAGGACCTGACAGACAAGTACATCAAGAACATCGATGCGCTTGTTGCAGCTAAGACCAAAGAGGTTATGGAGATATAATGCTCTTTTTCAAAAGACGTAAAAAAGAAAGCGGCGGGGTTACAACACCGCCGCTTCGCCATATAGCCTTCATTATGGACGGCAACGGCAGATGGGCGACAAAAAGAGGTCTCCCCAGAGAAATCGGTCACTCCAAGGGTGCCGAGGCCTTTATCAGAGTGGTTGAATACTGTATCGACCTTGATATAAAGCTTGTTACCGTCTATGCCTTCTCTACTGAAAACTGGAAGCGTCCCCAAAGTGAAGTAGAGGGCATTTTAAAGCTTTTCGTAGACTACTTAAAGGACGGTCTTGAAAACAAGCGTAAGAAGAATATGAGAGTCCGTTTCCTCGGTGACAAAACACGCTTCTCGCCCGAAATTCAGGCTCTTATGGATGAGGTCGTTGAAAAGACGGCTCACTTCCCCTATGACCTTAATATTGCCATAAACTACGGTGGCAGAGACGATATCGTTCACGCGGTTAATACCCTCATCGCCGAGGGCAAGAGCGAGGTTACCGAGGAGGATATTTCGAACGCTCTTTATACACACCATCAGCCCGACCCCGACCTTATTGTAAGAACGGGCGGCGAATGGCGCCTTTCCAACTTCCTCACCTGGCAGTCCACCTACTCCGAGCTTTACTTCACCCCTACCCTCTGGCCGGATATGACGGAAAAGGACGTGGATGAAGCGGTGGAATTCTTCCTCAAGCGCAAAAGACGCTTCGGTGACGTAAAGGAGAAGAAAAACAAATGAAAACAAGAATTATAACGGCAGTCGTGGCGTTTCTCATCTTTCTGCCCATACTCATATTCGGTGACACACCGCTTTTCGGAAGCGTTACACTTTTCTCGCTTGCCATGGGAGTCCTCTCGGCAGTTGGTGCTATTGAGGCGGTAAAGTGTACGGGAGAGAAAAAGCTTTTCTTCTTGCCTATATATTTAGTGGCTTTCCTGCTTCCCCTTTTCACCGTCAAAACACTTGACTTCTACACCCCCGTATTTTTAGCGCTTCTCTTTTATCTTCTCTTCGCAGGGGTTAAAAACAATTCGAAAATCACTGCCGACAAGGTGCTCGTAGCCTTTGCGCTCACCTTCTACGTGACTGCATCCTTCGGCGCTCTTGTGACGCTTTACGGCTCTGTCTTCTTCCCCCTCGTATTCGTAGGCGCTTGGGTAACGGATACCTTCGCATACTTTACAGGCTTCTTCTTCGGAAAGCACAAGCTTATCCCCTCGGTCAGTCCTAAGAAAACTGTGGAGGGCGCTGTGGGCGGAACACTTTTTGCAATACTCGGTTTTGTAATAGTTGGTTTTATTTACGGCTATTCGGTAAAGAATATAATTATACTGGCACTCATCGGTCTTGTGGCAAGTATTGTGTCCCAGTTCGGTGACCTTGCGGCATCTCTTATCAAAAGACACTACGGCATCAAGGACTACGGAAAGCTCTTCCCCGGTCACGGAGGAGTGCTTGACCGCTTTGACTCTATCCTTGCCGTAGCAAGCTGTCTGTACGTTATAAGCACAGTGGTAATGCTGTAAGAAATAGTGAATAGTGAATAGTGAATAATGAATAATTGTGGTTGAAATCCGCCTGCGGTTTTCTTCCGAAATTTTCAACTTTCAATTTTCAATTTTCAAAAGGACTTTGTATGAAAAAACTTGCTTTACTCGGTAGTACAGGCTCTATAGGAACTCAAACTATAGACGTCGCACGTGAAAAAAATATAAAGATAACAGCCCTTGCCGCACACTCGAATATAACGCTTCTTGAGGAACAGATACGCGAATTTCACCCTGACCTTTGTGCTGTGGTGGATGGGGCGGCAGGAAAAGAACTGAAAATCCGTGTCTCCGACACCGACACCAAGGTGCTTATCGGAGAGGATGCCGTTGAAAACGTTGCCGAGGAGGCGAAGGCGGACATTCTCCTCAACTCCCTTATGGGAAGATGCGGAATACGCCCTACGGTGAAGGCTATAAGAAGCGGTAAGGACATTGCAATGGCGAACAAGGAGCCACTTGTTGCCGCAGGCGATATTATACTTGACGAAGTGAAAAAGGCAGGGGTCAGACTTCTCCCTGTTGACAGTGAGCACTCGGCGATATTTCAATGCCTTGATGACGCTCACAATTCAAAAAGCTTTATAAAGCGACTCATCATTACCGCATCGGGCGGTCCGTTCTTCGGTAAAACGAGAGCCGAGCTTGAAAGGGTGACCCTCGCCGATGCTCTGAAGCACCCTACCTGGTCGATGGGTAAAAAGATAACCATCGACTCGGCGAGTCTTATGAATAAGGGCCTTGAGGTAATTGAAGCGGTAAGGCTTTTCGGTGTTCCTGCCGAGAAGATTGACGTTACCGTTCACAGACAGAGCATCGTTCACTCAATGGTGGAATTTGTTGATTCCTCTATCCTTGCACAGATGGGGAATCCCGATATGAAGCATTGCATCGCCTTTGCTCTCACCTATCCCGAAAGAGAAAGCTCTCTCTGTCATCCTCTCGACTTCACGAAGTCCTTTACTCTTACCTTTGATAAGCCCGACGAGGACACCTTTACCCTTCTCCCTCTTGCACGTCGCGCGGTGACTCTCGGAGGCAATGCGCCTGCAATTATGAACAGTGCTAATGAGGAGGCGGTGAGGCTCTTCCTTGAAGAAAAGATACGCTTTACCGACATCTTCACTCTCGTTGAAGAAGCGGTAAATAAGCTTCCACATAACGACAACGTAACTCTCGACAGCCTTGAGGAAGACGACAGAGTTGCAAGAGATTTTGTGAAATCTCTTATAAAATGAATATTGAAGATTGAATAATGAATAATTTTGGACAATTTTCCTTTACGGAAAATTCACAATTAATTGTAAATTTGACTCTGGCAAATTATCATTAATTCTTCAATCTTCATTATTCAATATAGAAAGTCCGTTTTGTTTAACAGGATGTGTATTATACCGTAAGTCGAGCCGCTTTTTTTGAAGTAACGAAGTATCACGGTATTTTTGCCCTTTTGAAAGTCCGTTTTATTGGCTTTATTCAACTTTGTTGTTGATTTGTATATTATTCACTTTTTGTGTATAAATCCTGTATATTCGAATTAAAATTTGCCAAAAACGTATAATTATTATATATGAAAGTGAAAAAATATTTTTGTAGTAGCCAATCGGCTATGGTAATTTTCAAAAAATAATTTAATCTGTATAAAAATATGTAACCTTTTGGCTACATTTCCATTAAATTAACATCTTGTACTTGAAAAAATATTTCGCGTGCGGTATAATGAAATCGTAATATATATTTATGAGGAATAACATATGAGACGCAAGCCTACAAACACGAGATTAAAAACATTATATGTGATGAAGTTTTTTATGGAAAATACAAATAAAGATAATGTTGTAAACACCGGTGATGTTATTGAATATTTACAATCACTTGGATTTAGAGCTGAAAGAAAAGCAATATATACGGACATAAAAGTTTTAAATCAATTTGGAATAAAAATATTAAAAAAGAATAACGGATTTTATTATGAGGCTAGCTAAATAGATAGCACTCGATAATGAGTGATAACGTTTTATGTTTATATTTAACGTTTTTTTAAGCACTTTTATTTCTTCACACAGAATAGATTTGTATCATATTAACGGTAATGTAAACATACTTCCTATATTGTAATATAATAATATAAAGTCTCGCCATAATATCTGTATCTTGACCATCTTGGTTAGGTCCGGAAAATGCGGGGCTTTTGATTTTTTTAAAGACCAAAAAAACAACGCCTTCAGATTCAATTCTGAGGCGTTTTTTGTAAAGGGATACATCACAACCCTCAAAAATCGCTACCGTGCGAATTTGGGGCGTTTCTGTGCGTCTGAGGGTTTGTTTGTCGTAACTTACGCAAAATTGGCATTAAATTCAACAGCATATTCTGAATTCTCTGTTTGTAAAATCAAACAGTTTGGTTTAGCATTGGTGTTCTGAAATATTCCCGGACTGGTTTCAAATCCTTCCGGTTGCGGATCTTCGCCTTGCAGACTATCATCCGCAATAAATTTCCAAACAGTTTTTATCTCTTTTTCACACCCCAATCGTTCAAGCAACAAACCACGCTTTCCTATCAGAGCTTGGTATTCTGGCTCGGTATGGCTGGTGTTCTGTAGCGTTACTAAACCTCTCGGCGTGAATTTCCGCACGTGAGCACGATGTGGCATTTTAGACAGAGGAATGACCGCCGTGTCTCCCGGCTTCATATACACATAGCCAAAGACATAATAATCACGGTTGCTTTCATTGTGGAAGGTTACTTCTCTTATTTTGGCGTCCCATACATAAAACTCAATCACACCCGGGTGTGGATACCAACGCAACGGATAATCCTCAATTTCAAAATCAGCTTCTTGCACTAACACGCTTCCAGAGCCATAGCACGAGCTGTTATGCCATGCACAAAGTTCCTTTGTGCTTCCGTCCTCGAAGTGTGCCAAGCCACGTTTAAATTGGATATACTCATTTCCTAACCAAATTTCGTATTTCATATGTTATTTTTCCTTATGTTTCAACGCTATCTTTTGCACATTCCTTGTGCAGCCAATAGACCTCGCTATCGAGGGCGGTAAGCTTTACGCACGTGGTTCCATTCAAAATAGTTTTGTTGCAGTGATAACACGGCACGTCTTCTGAAACAATCGCAACTTCGTGTTCACACACTTCCCCAACGCTGTCATATGTCCAATAGTACTTAACCTTCATACTTACTCCTTGTTTTCCTCGCACGTATGCCCGAGTTTCGTGATGTACCAACGCTCACACTTTGGGCAAAGTGTCATCCAGACTTCCTCGCCCGGATGCGCTTCGAACCACTCGATTGTCGCTTGGTCGTACTTCTGCTCTTTTTGACTGTACTTTGCGCGTTCTTTTTCGCACTCCCGTTGCAATGCTTCCAGTAACTGCTCCATCTCTTACTCCTCTATTAATTCGTGCTCCTGAAGGTCTACGTTGCCGTTCTCCAGGTCAGCTATACGGTTTCTCGTTTCAATTCGATAAAACACCGCCAAACAATCTTCCGGCTCTCCGTCTCCCTCCGAAGCTGTCCAACGTTCAATCGCCTGAAGGAACCAATCCGTATACGGAAGCTTCTGGGCCACACCAAAGGCGGTAAAGGTATTTTGGTTATCAGGGGCTTCATATACCCCTTGCGACGTCAGCTCGATGCCGTACCGGGCAAACAGCTTATCAACCGCCTCATAACACGCTTCGGCTGTATAGCCGAGCGCCTGAGCTTTGTCCTCGTTAAAGACAAAGACCATACGTTGAGTACTTATAACTTTTCTCCTAAAAATTTATATTGCATTTATACTTACTTGCGAGATTAATTGTCAGTAAAGCTTATAAAATCAACCTATTTTTGCCTTTGAATAATAACTTTCATCTTCAAATAAGGGATTAATCTCCATCATTGCATCATCCAAAGTATCTCCCCATCCGTCTACACTGCCAAGCTCCGCATCAATATCATATTCATCGCCTCTGGAAGTCACTTTATAGGTTCCGTCTGAACATAAAACTATTTCACCATAAAGGCTACTAAAAGTAACAACATAGTATTTTGTTTCAACAATACCATTGTTATAACAATCTGTCCTATCTAAAGAGAAAAAAACGGCAAGCTTGGTTTTAGGATTATCAGGATTATAGTTATCATTTCGATATTCGTTATCGCAAAAATAAGTACACTCATATTTTATGTTGTTATAACCATAGTATCTTGCTTCTGACTCTGTATGCGCTATCAAAACTTCGTAAGCATACTGTTTAATTTGTTCAATAAACGCAGGAGTTAAATCTTTTGCGGTAACAGACACGGGAACTTCTGCTAAACAATAAGATTTAACATAATTAGTCAAATTGTTTATTGTTGAAAAAGCCTCGGTGACATACCAGTTGTTATCAATTTGGACAACGATGTAATCAAAGTCTTTCCAATAGCCATTGTGATCACCTTCTATGGTACAATCTAAGCCAATCTCAAAGGCGGCGGTTATGTTTTGAGCAATGCCATAATCCTTGTTTAATTCTTCTATGAGCTCTTTTAAGTCGTATTCATCGTACTCTTTACGTTCGTTTAATTCATAGTCAACCTTGATGTTTGGGCCGATTTCCTTTTCAAGCTCTTCGATAACGGTCTCCCATTCTACATTCAGCGCATCCTTGAAATTATCGAAAGAGAGGTCATAGTTTTCTTCAAAGTTTTGCCAAAATTCTTCTGGTGCTAAGCTTTCTAACAAATTGAATTTGCCGCAGTACAAAAAGGCAAGGTAATTATCAACGTCATCTTGATAGGGCTTTTGGTCTTCAAAAAAATCTAGGTGATCGTTTTTAGAAGAATCTGTAATAGTATCTTTTTCTGCTTCGAAAGTATCTATACAATCTTTGCAAACGAAAAGGTCCTCCCCCAACACGCTCCTTTCCTCACCTTTGCCCATCTTTCCGCAGAAATCACACTCTTCCTTTTGGGCACAGCCTATCAGGAACAGACTCAGACAGACCAATAAAAGAATAAATAGCTTTTGTGTTTTTTTCATCAAAACACCTCCTAAAATAAAAAGTGCGCAGCCGAAGCTACGCACTGAAAAAATGCACAACTCCGATTGCTGCGACACAAGTTTCGTTCAACCAAAAAGGCACACGAAAAGAGTAGTACATTTTCACCTATTTAAAATGTACCAGATTGGTTGAAAATATTCACTTGTGTCGCATTTGTCATTATACCGCACGCGGTATGTTTTGTCAATATTTGGAGGTGCTTTTACATAAAAATAAAAGTCGATGCTAATTAGCATCGACTATAGGTTGTTCATTCTAAAGTATTATGTTCTTCGCAGAAATACAAATTTCTGTTGTGAAAATAATTGTCGTCATATTCGAACTGATAGTTATTTTGGTTGAAATTAAATTCAATTATTTCATCAACCTTTTTACCTTTATCATCAAAGACTTCTACGCATTCATACATTTCTTCTGATAAAACATATCTAATGTGAGGCTTATTTGTAGATTTGAGTTCATAAAATGTAACCGCAAGAATAACACCAATAAAAATTGCAATTATTACAAGAGAGCAAACGAAAAATGTTTTTGATTTTTTAAGAAAAATACTAACAACTCGTTTTGAATCCCAATCTTTAGTTGGAATAACAACCACTTTCTCTTTATGCCGAAAGACGATACCTAATAGAACTACTATAGACAAAACAGTTACAAGATTTGGTATTATAAAAGCGATAATAGCAGATGCTCCAGTTGCATTATTAAGCCACGAAGTTGAAGTAATAACAACAGACATTATAATAGTTATAATTGCTGAAAAAACTCCCATTAGTGTCAAAACCGTTGACATTAATTGTGGCTCTATTTTATCTATTGCTTTTTTTGATTCTTCGTCAATGGTTTTTTCAAAACTTTTATAGCGTTTACCTATATAGCTTGCTATATTTTTTTCTGCTTTTTTTATATTTGTTTGTACATTTGTAATATTTGTTTGTGCATTGTCAACAAGCTGTTTTATATCGCGTTCTACATCACGTTTTAAAACCATTGATCTGTATTGCGTTATTCTTGCATAAAGTTGGACTACTCTAAGAAGTAAATAGTTTTTTTGAACATCATCAGTTTTGATTTCATCAAAATCATTATAATCTATTCTAAAACGTATAATATCTAATAGTTTACCATAAAAACTATGGTTTTCTTTTAAATTGCTATCAGCAACATCAAGCCACTGCATACTATGTAAGAGATTTAAAACATCTTTTGTTTTATTTAGCGGAAATGTCAAAAAATCTTTTTCGCTAATTAAATTAAGTTCATTTAACGTCATAATTAAAAATCACAATCATTTATTTTCCACAGTTATTTCAAAAGGGATAACCATTTTTGTTATAATAATCGTATATTTTTTCTTTACTTATAAGTTTATAATCGTTATAATCGTCCTCTTTGAATATATCATGCCAAGGTCCACCCTCTTTATGACTAGTTATTATCAATTCGCTTGTATCCCTTTTCATGGTATCTTTAATAACTATGTCAAGTGCTCTAACCATTTCTTTGGTTAAAGAAGTGCTATTGCCTTCTGTATGTGGTTGCATTTCGCCGTCTTGATATTGCATAAATTCCTCATAAACAGAAGGGATAACCGGACCACTTGGCCAAGCATAAAAGTCATCAGCAAACATTGATTTTCCGTTATTTTCAAGCATATAGAAAACATCAGTAAAAAAGAGTATTTTTTGAAGCCGTTTTGATGTCATAAATACTTGTTCCCTAAACGATTTGCCTTCGTTATATTCATTTACTTTTTTGATAATGTAGTTTGCAGCTGCAATACACATTTTAGTTACCATTGAGCTCTCCATTTTCACTGTGTTTGTAAATAATACTAATTATTTGCCTAAAATATTCAATAAATACAGAGCTCTTAAAATTTCCCTTTCTTTAATCTCCTCAATGGATTTTAAAACAAAAATAACCCGCACCGAAATGCAGGTAAGTAAATCAGCTTATCACCTCGACAGGATTTACTTTTCACCTGTTTTCTTCGGCTTTTGAGGATACTATTATACAGCATTTTTATTGTAAAGTCAAGAATTTCCCTGTATTTTGTTTAATTATTTTTTTGTTTACTTGTTTACAAGTTTACATTTGCTATATATAATATGTGTTTGCAATAAATTGTTGATGCTTTAATATATTGAAATACCTCTACAAAGTGCAAAACTGCTTATTTTCTCTCTGGATATGGCGCGGTTTTGGGAATCATCCAACCTATACTGTGTTTTTCTGCACCGGGGATTCTCCCCTCTATACAATACCTCTTTATCATAGCTTTGCTTTTGTTATGCATTTCTGCATATTCACTCACTGATACAAAATCATTTTGCAATACTGAATTTGAGAAGGTTTCTTCCGACACCACAACCAGCACTTCTCGATCATCAATATACGCCAAGGTTTCCCCCTTCACACCATCCATAGATGCTGCAAAGAAACTCCAATAGTTGCCATCCCCTTTAAACTGATTTGAAGATTTAAAATTTGTAAGGACAGAGGATAGTATTTGTGGCGTAGCGTCGATAATTGAACCATTAGCACATAGAATTTCAATCTTGTTTTTAACTTTTATAATTCGTAGTTTCATAATTTATATTTCCTTTCATTTGGAGTTTGTTATATGAAAAAATCTCATTTTACTACAATATCTGTTGAAACAGAAAATTTGTTATTGCGTTTAAGTAATAATGTTACAACTGCAAGCACCAAAATTCAAAAAATGTATATTAAAGAAGACAGTCCTTATACCTCAAAAATCAATGATGCCATATCCAATTATAAAGAATTTTTACTCTATTATAGTCTGAATCTGAAAGAATCTTTTGTAACAAGACCTTCGTTAATTAAAGATTTAGACTTAGACTTATGGGTGTCTTGTGAAAATAAAACCAACCGAGAATTATTACAGCAAGGTAGCTCTCCTTATGCCTATGATTCAGAAGAAGGAAAGATAGAACTTCACCATATTGGACAAGAATATGGTGCTCCTTTTGCCGAACTGACTATAGAAGAACACAACCTATATGGCAATAGCAGAATTTTACATGATAATCAAATTAATAGTTGGCGTCAAAACAAAGACAACAAAAATGAATTTTACGCTGAACGGTCAAGGTATTGGAAATTACGAGCAGAAGGCAAATATAAATGTATTTCCAACATAAGTTTCAAAAAGCTTGAGCCTCGTATTTTGGAAAATGACTCAGAACTTTCTGATTCACTTAAAAAGAGTATGGAAACACTGTTTTCAGAAGCTACTGTAGAAGATTTGAATTACATAAGTAATTTAGCAAATAGCTATGCAATGGTTAAAGAAATTGGAGCAAAAAACATAAACGAATTCATTAATAAAGATTCAGATGAAAATGAAATTGTTTGCAGTTTTTGTGGCGAACGAGATTACTCTGCATACGGAAGCTATAAAACCTCTGCCGAAACAATTAAAAGATATAAGTGTAAAAAATGTGGAAAAAGCTTTACTCAGGTTAATAACACAATAATTTCTGGTAGTAATTTAAGCTTTATTGAATGGGTTAGGTTTATTGATTGTTTATATAATGGATTTCCCATATCTAAAACAGCTGAAATATGTGGATTGAGTAAACAAAGTGTGCAAATTAACCGTTACAAGCTTTTTTATGCCTTGAAAATTCTTGACGATAAGGTCAAATTGTCTGGAAATATAGTAATAGATGAAACATATGTAAATGTAAGCTATAAAGGAAACCATAAAACCGGGAAAATTGAGCTTCCAAGACCGGCAAGGAAAAGAGGTGGCGAAAATCACACTTGAGGCACTTCCAAAGAAAAAGTTTGCATAGTTTGTGCTTTAGACGATGAAGGCAATTCCATTGCCAGAATAACAGGGTGCGGAAGTCCCAATGTTAGCCGTTTGTCAGTTGCACTTGATTCTGTATTAGATGTGGATAATATAATCTCTTTATATTCCGACAAGGAACCTGCATTAATATCATTTGCAAAGAAAAACAAAATACCGCTAAAAAGTGGAAAGTTGCTCAAAAAAGGGACAAAAAAAGCCACAAATCAACAAAATACTCCTGAGATTTTTATAATAAACAGATACTTACAAAAAATCAATTCGTACCATAGCCGTTTAAAGAAATTTATAGATAAATTTTCAGGGCTCTCAAGCTCCTATTTAGCAGGATACTTATATTTGTTTTCGTGGAAAGAAAGAAACAAAAATCGAGATAAAAGTGAAGTGTACGGAGAGCTACTAAACGTATTGACAAAGCGTAACATTCATTTGTCAAATGAACAAATAAGTATGGGATTGTTCTTGCCTAATCCATTGCAAATGGAGAGTGTTGAAAAAAGAAGTTTTCAAAACCAAAAACAAGCAGATGATATATATGCATTGCACGCCAAAGGGATAACAAATGTGGAAATCTCAAAAATTTATAAAATGACACCACAAGGTATTGGACGCATAGTAAGAAAGTACGATCAATTGAATTTGGGTTATATGACAGAAAAAGAAAAAGAACGTGAAAGAAAAATAATGGAGCCTAAACTTCCTAAAGGATATCGCAAAAACGACTCAAAAAGATATATAGATTTATATCAACAAAAGCAACAATGGCATGGAGAAATAAACGAATTTTACGAAGCCAAGATGAAAGAGTATGGTCTTTCCAAACAAACAATAAAAAACAACGTATCCAAAGGAAGGAGAATAGTAGCTTTACAAGAAAGTTTTTATATCAACGAAACATTTCAATATCAGGATTTACGAGAAATTTATCAATCGGTTTATGATAAATATTGTACATTACGAAAAGATGGTATTGCTGTACTGGAATGTTACAAGATATTAGCAGAAGAATTCAACTATATAGAGAGTAATATAGTTCGCATTGTAAGTATAATGAAAAGCAATAGTGAAAAATACTTTAATCGTCCTAAAATAAGATTATCTCCCAACGAAACTATAAACCGAGATAAAGCTTTATTTGTGGATTATTTAAAATGGAGAGGAAATAAAGAAAATTTTTATACATGGGCATCTGAAAAGTATGAAATTAGCAAACATAGCGTAAGTGAGATTATTTTCTATTGCCTTTCCGCGGATATCAGAAGATATGATATGATTTAGGCTACATAAGGCAACGGAGGTAAATCTATGATGTTTTGTGCGGTAATATGAGAATTTGTTGTAGATATGGTGTTTTGAAGTTCTGTAAATAAATCTACTCCGTTTATTTTTTTGTGGTTTTCGATCCATATGTATAAACCTACATAATGATTTAAATACTTAGTTGCAACTCCGTTATAATTCCTCATAAATTTTCTGAAACGATTATGTAAATTGTTAACGTTTTGTATGTGATAAACGCCCTTTATTTCAGGAGGACTATTCTGGTCATCAGAAATAGAATGAGCTGCAGTTTGGATAAGTTCTAAATTGGTTGAATCAAAGTATTTTTTGATATTATGAGCTTTATCCGAAACAACAATGGTATCTTCTAACAAGCGTTCCCTGAAAGCATGTTCAAGCATTGTATTGTTTGCCTGACCGATACCCAAAACTTCACCATATGAATGTCCTTTTCTTTCAACGGCACACATAACACAAGCAAGCTTTGCAGCAGACCCTTTGTTATCAGTTCCTCTTTTAAATGCAGGTCTAGGCATTGAAAACTTTTTGCTCTTAGAGTGATTCCCTTTGTAACTTACTGCCACAAACATATCATCCGTTTCTACTATTCCGTTCATTATACGGTTTTCTTGATCTTTCTGAAGAACGCTTAATATTTTATGTCTCCATATAAATGCAGTTTGCATGCTAATATTACACCTTAAGGCACATTTTTTTAGAGAGATACCTTCAAGCAATGCTTCTATATACTTTTTCCAAATGTCAAATGAAAAATGAGAATGAGAAACTACTGAAAAAGAGGTGCTAGTAAATGTGCATCCGCAGGATTGACATTTATATCTTTGTTTTCCGTTTTTGTCTTTCCCGAATTTTACTATTTGGGTTCCTTCGCATTTTCTGCATTTTTCTATCTTTATTTCATCTGCTTCACCAGAACTACTTTCGTTATTTTTCAACAATTCAAATATTTTATCAGCAAATATTTTTAGGTCATCTGATTTTAAATTTTGAGCTTTCTTGATCAACAATTCAACGTTTTTCATTATACTAACCTCTAACAATTTCTTCAATTATATTATAGCTGATTGGCTACTTTTTGTCAAGAGGTTTTTGCATAAATATACCATTATACGGGCGTTTTTGGGCATTTTTACCAATATCAACAACAAAGTTGAATAAAGCCGTTTTATTGGACAAGATGTGTATTATACTACAGTCAGAAAAAACAAGGAGGTATAAAAAAATGACTGTAACTTATTTTGTATTGTGGCTGATAATTTTCGAGGTGATTCTGGTAGGGCTTGCGGGACTTGAAAACCATTTCAGAAGACACGACAGAAAAATGGCGAGAAAAGCAGCTCTCAGAAGAAGGACTAATCCTTAAAATTGGTTGACAAAAAAGTTTCTTTCAGTTAAAATGGAAGAAAGAGAGGGGTGACAGTATGCCCAAAAGCGCAAATCAGAAAATTAAGATACTCTATCTTTTAAGGCTTCTTCTCGAAAACACCGACGAGGAGCACGGTCTTACTTTGAAGGAGATAGAAAGCGCTCTTTTTGATGATGGGATATCCGTCGAAAGAAAAACCCTTTACGACGATATGGAAACCCTCAGGCTTTATGGAATCGATATTGATAAAAGGACCGAAAAAAGAAGCACAACCTATCACGTAATAAGCCGTGACTTTGAGCTTCCCGAGCTCAAGCTTCTCATAGATGCGGTGCAGTGCTCAAAGTTTATTTCGGAGAAAAAAAGCCGTGAGCTTATCGACAAGCTTTCCTCTCTTGTAAGCCGACACGATGCAGCAAGGCTTCGCCGTCAGGTATACGTTGCAAACAGAGTCAAGACCGATAACGAGCGCATCTACTATAGTGTTGACTACATACATGAGGCAATAAACACGAATAAGAAAATTTCATTTCTTTATTTCGAATGGAACGAAAAAAAGGAAAAGGTGCTTCGCCACGGAGGAAAGCGGTACGTTATAAGTCCTCACGCACTGACCTGGGACGACGAAAACTACTATATGATAGGCTATGACGGAGAAGCCGGACTCATCAAGCATTTTAGAGTTGATAAGATGCAGAGCCTTTCCTTTGTTGACGAGGCGCGAGACGGAGAAAAGCTGTTTTCCGATTTTGATATGGCACTTTATTCCAAGAAAGCCTTCGGAATGTACGGAGGACGAGAGGAAAGCGTGACACTTCGTTGTAAAAACCGAATGGCAGGCGTTATAGTAGACCGTTTCGGAGAGGACGTAGTGTTCCTCAGATCCGACAATGAGCATTTTGAAGTACACGTCAAGGTATACGTAAGTCCAAACTTCTACGGTTGGCTTTTGAGCCTTTCAGACGGCGTCATCGTAACCGCCCCCGAAAGCGTGAGAGATGAATTTCACGACCTTCTTAAAGGAACGCTCTCCCGTTCGCAAGGAACACAGGAGGATACGCTATGAAAAAAGCTTTTATATTTTTAATTTTGGTCTTACTTCTTACAGTGACGGCTTTGGGCGAAATAACTATCGACAACAACCCTTCCTATATGGGAGGCTATCCCGACGGCTCCTTCCGTCCCGACGGCACCATAACACGTGCCGAAGCAGTGACCGTTCTTGCAAGACTTTCGGGAAAGGAAATTGCGAATAATGAGTCCAGCTTCGCCGACCTTCGCGGTCACTGGTCGGAGAACTACGTTGCCCACTTCGAAAAAGAGAACTTTTTCTTCTTTAAGACAGAGGGGCTCTTCCGTCCCGACCTCCCCATAACGAGAGGGGAATTCGTTGCTCTTGCAGTGAATATTTTCGACACCAACGAAAAGCTTGACGTTTCGGGCTTTTCCGACGTAGCCGAAACAAATCCCTTTTACTCTGAAATAATAAAATCCGCTAAAAGCGGACTTGTGGGAGGCTACCCCGACGGCTCCTTCCGCCCCGACGGCACTCTTACCCGCGCCGAAGCGGTAACCGTTATAAACAGAGCCCTCGGAATTGAAGCCTCGTCCAATATCTTCGGTCAGAATTTTCACAAGCTGAAAAGCTTTAGTGATATTGCCGGTCATTGGGCAAGGTATAACATACTTGTTGCTTCCAACGAAAATGCAGGCACTTACGTTACTCCCGTATTCGGGAATATATACATCGGAGGAATTTACATGAAGGAATATATCGTACTTGAGAACTCTTACGTTGCCATTAAAATAGGCAGTGACGGTACCTTTGAGTCCTTTTTCGACAAGATTGGGAATAAAGAGCTTTTAGGTGAGCTTACTCCCTTCGCGCATCTTGAAAAGGACGGCGATCTCATATATCCCGAAAAAGCCGTACTTGAAGACGGAAGGATAAAATTCGTTATGGAGGACGGCTCCGCATTCTCCATAATCCCCACAGTAAAGGACGCTTATATTTCTTTTGAAGCAGCAGACTTCAGCTCCTCTGCAGACACACTTGTTTTCGCAGATACTATTCTTAACTACGAAATAGAGAGTGACGATGACGTATCGGTGCTGGGTATATCTCTTTCTTCCCTTGCAATAACAAGAAACCACCCCAAAATCACTACAAGACAGTATAAAGCAACCTCACGTTCTTATTTCGGCATCAACGGCGCAAAATACGCCTTTGTTGCAACCCCCGTAAGGTATCATTTGTCGGCGCTTGAAGCACTTGCAAACGATACCGACATAAAAGAAGGAATCTTTGCCGCAAGCCGTTTCAACACAGAGGAAAAAAGGCTTATCAATACCAATTATTTTCTCGGTTTTGACGGAAATCACGAAACTGTCTTTAACGATATCGACCTTTATACCGCGGTGGGAATTGATATGCTCTCCTTCCATAAGGGCGACGGAACCTTCCGTCAGGGCGACTTTCATTTCCATAACCAGAGCCTCAAGACCGCATATAGCAGTGTACTCTCGGCATACGTAAAAGACGCGGGTATAAAAAAGCGCGACCTTTTCTCCTACTATATGACACCCGAGGGCGCTTCTCTTCTTCACGAAAATCACCAAAAAGAGTTCGAGTATATCGGAAGCTACAAGCTTGCGGAGGAGCTGAAAAGCTCGGGAAGAGAGTTCGCTCTTGAAAGCTGTACCCTTTCGGGCGAATACTACGTGGCGATAGGTGACGAGCTTATAAGGGCTGATTTTGAAAACGGAAAAGCTACCTCGGTTACACGACGCGTTGGCGACACCTCAAGAGTCACACATCAGAAGGGCAGAAACGCCGTAGTTATAAAGATTATCGGAACAGGCGCTCATAACTTCAAGGCACTTGTGTCAGACAAGCTTCGCGAAAAAGGTATTCTTTCGGGACTTCACACCTATGCATTCTACATTGATCCGGAATGTGAGGAGCTTCTTTCTGACCCCTATTGGCAGAAGCAGTTTGACATCGGTGAGGAATATACTCTTTCAGAGGATATTACCGAAAGCAGCAGTACACTTCCAACCATAGAATCTCTTGAAAGCGCCGAGCGCACAATAGGCTACCGCTCAATGGTATGGGACCTTGTGCTTATCGGGGAGGAGCTTATAAGAATAGACCTTGAGAGCATCGGCGACAAGGAATTTCTCTACGTCACAAGAGGCTATATGAACACCGAGAGGGCACCTCATCAGAAGGGTGAAAAGGTACGAAGAATCGCAGCGTACTACAGTGGACTTACTCCAAAAATGGGAAGCGAGCTTTTCTATCACGTAGCAAAGCTGACAGGCGAGGCGTATCGCGACGGTGGCTTCGATATGGTATACTTCGATGCTATCGACGGTGCAACAAAGCATGTTGACGAGGAGAAATATCCCGATTCCTACTATTACTATTCCACAGAATTTTTAAGAGCTACCCTTGAGTACTGTGAGGATAAGCCCATAACAGAGGTATATAATCCCACCCAGTATATTACTCACAGCTATACTCCTGCATACGATTTCGCAAACAGAGGCTATAAGGAGTATATAAAGGCACACTCGGATTTCAATCAAACGTATCTCAACTCATATTTCTTTGCAACGCTTGGCTGGTACAACTTCTATCCGCAGAACGAGCCTGCCAACACCTTCTACGAGTATCAGCACACCGACGATATCGACCTGCTCGGATGTACCGCCATAGCTTACGACTATTCGATGGTATTCTCTAACCTTGAAACCTACAACGAAATACCCAAAAACCGCGCCAACATCGACCGTTTCGTAGAATACGACAAGCTTCGAAAGGCGGGCTACTTCTCCGAAGTAATAAGAGAACAGCTTCGTGAAAGTGAGTTTGAGCACTCTCTTGTAAAGAACTCCGACGGAAGCTACTCACTCGTACAGAAGCACTACGAAAAGGCGAGAATACATGATGTATCGGACAAGAGCTTCAACTTCATTGAAGGAGAAAACCCCTTCGGAAAGCAGACACCCTTTATCAGAATTGAGGCGGATTGGTCAAGCGACGGACAGGATGCCGTAACGCTTCTTGAAGAGGTAGGCACGCCGAAGAATATGCGAGTGCAGTTTGACGAGCCCTTCAACTCCGACAGCCGTCACGCACTCACCTTGAGCGTTACCTCCAACGGAAAGGGCGGCGCAATATGTATCTCTCTCGACAGTCCCGTTGTGTCGGACCGAAATCAGATTGACTACGTTATACCACTGGACTTTGAGGGCACAAAGGACTTCACCCTCGTTGCAACCGACACCTTCCTCTATCCTATGCACTACTTCCCCCACTGGAAAACCAGATACACCTATGATTTCAAGATATACCGCGGTCCCCTTGACTTCAACGCTCTTGAATCGGCAAGCATATATACCTACGGCGATATGTCGGGCGTAAGCGTTGGTGAGGTAAAGCTTGCCAAACACACAAATTCTCCTATAGTCAATCCCACCCTCTCCCTTGAAAACGGAGAGAAGATAACCTTCAAATGCACGATAAATTCAGGAGAATATCTTGAATACGACGGAAAGGAAGCTTATATCTTCGACTCTGTCGGTAAAAAGCGAAGCGTCAGTGAGATTGAAGGTAAAATAGAAATTGACGGAAACTACAAAATGTCTCTTACCTCCGAGGACTCCGATATAACAGTACGCGGAAAAATTACAGTAGGCTTTACAGGTAAAGAGCTGAAATAAATGCAAATAAGACTGCGAAACAACCGTTTCACAGTCTTATTTTTTTAAATTAAACAGCTCTCATCAAGAAGCCCGATATTTGCTCACCGTCTTAAATTATCGCAATTCGTTGCCTTCCATCTCTTCCCATAAAGCGCATTTAGAAATCCATCAAAATCAATATTGTATTTTCCCTCATTCCGTGGTAAAATTAAGAAAAAACCACTGTGAGAAAAACTATGATAAACGTTGAAAGAATACTTGAAAAGCTTGACGAGCACCTCTCAAGAAACGACTACGCCTCGGCGGAAAGACATCTGATCTACTGGCTTGAGGAAGGAAAAGGAAGTCGCGAGGAAATACCCCTTTTAAACGAGCTTATGGGGCTTTACAGAAAACAGGGTATGGAAGACGCGGCTATAAAAACGGCGGAAAGCGCTCTTGAAAAAATCATCCTTTACGGAATGGAGGCAAGTATCGCCGCCGCTACCACCTATCTTAACTCCGCAACGGTCTTCAAGGCTTTCGGAAAGGCTGAACGCGCCCTTCCATTATTTGAAAGAGCGAAGGCGATATACGAGAAGAACCTTGAAAAAGAGGATGCAAAGCTTGGCGGTCTTTACAATAATATGGCGCTGGCTCTTGTTGACCTCTGTCGTTTTAGCGAGGCGATGGAATACTACAATAAAGCGATATCCGTTATGGAAAAGCAAGAAACAGGCGCCCTTGAGATAGCTATCACATATCTGAATATGGCTTCTGCCGTAGAGGAAGAAAAGGGACTTCTTGAAGGAGACGGCGAGATACAAGCCTTTGTAGAAAAGGCGGAAAAGCTCCTTGATACCTACACGGAAAGGGACGGATACTATGCATTTGTGTGTGAAAAATGCGCTACAGTATTCGGCTACTATGGTCATTTCTTCTTTGAAAACGAACTGAAAGAGAGGGCAAAGGAAATCTATGAAAGGACTTGAGCTTGCGGAAAGGTTTTTCCTTGAACACGGCGAGCCGATGCTGAAGGATAATTTTTCCAATATACTCCCCCTCGTAAGCGTAGGACTTATGGTTGAAGGCTCGGAATGCCTCGGATATGACGACGAGATATCCGCCGACCACGATTTTGAAGCGGGATTTATCATATTTCTTCCCGATGAGGAGATTGTTGACAGAAGGACCGCCTTCTCGCTCGAAAGAGCCTACTCCAAGCTCCCCCGTGAATTTATGGGTGTGAAGAGGAGTATCCTCTCCCCCGTTGGAGGAAACCGCCACGGAGTGATGAGAATATCGGAATTTCTTATGCGGCACACAGGAACAGAGGACGGAAGGCTTACCCTTGACGAATGGTTCAATATACCCGAACAGTCTCTTCTTGAGGTGACAAACGGAAAGATCTTTTTCGACGGCTCGGGAGAGCTAACAAGGGTGAGAGAGAGCCTCTCTTATCTTCCCTCCGACGTAAGACTTAAAAAGCTTGCGGGACACCTTCTCCTTATGGGGCAGTCGGGACAGTACAACTATAAAAGATGCATAGTGAGAGGGGATGCGCCCGCCTCGGCACTGTCGGCTTTTGAGTTTGTCAAAAGCGCCGTTCACACGGTGTTTCTTATAAATTCCGCCTATCTTCCATATTATAAGTGGCAATTCAAGGCACTGTCCGAGTTACCCATACTATCGGAGCTTTACACACCGCTTGCCGAGCTTATATCGGCGCCCACGAAGAACGCTCATCTTATTGAGGAAATATCGGAAAAAATAATCATTGAAATCAAAAAAGAAGGACTTTCGTCTATTGATTCTCCCGACCTTGAAAGGCACGCCTATGCCGTAAACGACAGAATATCCGACGGAGAAGTGAGAAATCTCAACGTGCTTTACGGGATATAAAAAATTTAAGAAACGGATTATGTCAGATGAAGCTTTTATTCAATGCACTTACAAAATATATTTCGGGACTTCTGCTTGTGGGAGCACTCCTCTTTTTACCGGCAGGAGGCTTCGGCTACTCTAACGGATGGCTTTTTATTGCGCTTCTGTTTCTGCCTATGGCTTGTCTTGGAGCATTTCTCTTTTTCAAATCTCCTGCCCTTCTTGAAAAAAGACTTGACGTCAAGGAAAAGGCAGGTACTCAGAGGAGAGTTGTTGCAGTAGCGGCACTCCTTTTCATTTCAGGCTTTATAGTTGCGGGGCTCGACTTCCGCTTCGGGTGGTCGGACGTTTCAAGACCCGTCGTAATTTCCGCATCGGTACTGTTCCTTATCTCCTACGTCCTTTATGCCGAGGTAATGCGTGAGAACGCCTATCTTTCAAGGACGATCAAGGTAGAAAAAGATCAGCAGGTAGTGGATACAGGTCTTTATTCTGTGGTGAGGCACCCCATGTACACTACAACAATTTTTCTCTTTTTATCCATCCCTTTGGTGCTGGGCTCCCTGTGGTCACTCATCCTTTTTCTGCCCTATATTCCCGTCATTGCAGTAAGAATCATCAGCGAGGAAAAGCTCCTTGAAAAAGAGCTTTCGGGATACAAAGAATATAAAAAAAGAGTAAAATACAGACTTTTTCCTTTAATATGGTAAATGGCACGTGAAAAAAATCTTGTAAACTTATTGAAAAACCAAATTTTTTGTGTTTTTTGAGTTATAAAATTCTTTTTCTATTTACAACAGGAAAAACTTGTGATACACTTATCTCGTATAGCTGAAAAATAAAATTTTTCCAAAAAAACATATACAGGAGGCATAGCAATGGCATACGAAAACACCTTTAAATTTGCCCCTGCTGAATGGCTCCCTTATCAAAATCTTGATGAGGTAACAAAAGCCATCAACACGGATATTCGTGCAAAGCAGGGCAAGAACTTTGAAAACCCCGACTTTGAACTGAAAGTGGTTTGGGACGTTCACAACTATTTTGCGGCAGAGCTTATGCAGCGTATTCGTCTTTCCGACATAAACAATGAAAAGCTCGTGCTCATTCTTCCCAGCCCCGAAAACGCTGTTTTTATCAGCTTGACTGAGGCACTTAATAAGTTCCAGATAAGCTGCCGCAACGTTCACGTATTCTTCCTTTACGAGTACGCTAACGAAAAGGGCGAGGTTGCTCCCTGGCAGAGCCCCTTCAGCCGTTCGGGACACTTTATGCGCTACTTCTTCTACCGTCTTGAGGAGCATCTCCGTATGCCTCTTGAACAGGTACATTTCTGGACAAATGATAATATCAATACATATTCAGACGAAATCGACGCTCTCGGCGGCGCTGACGTTGCATATACCGCACTCAGCTGGTCGGGCGGTATAGGCGCTATTGACCCCGAAACCTTCCCTGCAAAAACTATCGACGAGCTTCGTACAATGGGCTCTCGCTACGTAACACCTATGGCAGAAACCATCGCGCACGATTCACTCCGCGGTATGTTCGGTTGCTCGGGTGATATCGGAAACGTTCCTCCCTGCGCCGTAACAGTTGGTCCTCGCGACCTCTTCAACGCTAAGGAATGGGTTGACGTTGAATATCTTGCAGGCTGCGGCGGTCTCACCCCTCACCAGAGAGTTGCTCTCAGAGTTGCACTCTTCGCAGAGCTTTGCCCCGAAAACATCGGCTCTCTCATGCGTTTACACAAGGGTACCTGCTACGTTTCAAACGCAGTTGCCGCTCCCATCAATTCTCTTCCCGACTATGATATAATCGAGAAGCTTGAAGAAATCCGCAAAAAAGAAGAAAAGTAAGGAGGAGAAGTCATGAACCGTAATTTATTTGATTTTGCACCCGCAGCGTGGCTTCCCACGCAGGATAAGGCAGTTCTTGAATATTGCCGTAACATTAAGAGAGAGGAAATGGAAACTACCAACGAAAACGGATACAGCATCCGCGTAGTACCCCATCCCTCCAGTGCCGTTACCTGTGAGCTTTTCAACTGGATTTGGCGCTCCGACGTTGAGGATAAGAAGACTGTTATCGTATTCCCCAACTCTTGGAGAGACATCTATATCGGCGCCGTTGAAATGTGTAACCGCTTCAACGTTTCCGGAAGAAACATTCACGCATTCTGTATGGACGAATATGCTGACGAGGACGGAAACGTTGCTCCTATCAGCTGGTATCGTTCTCTCGGCGGTCACTTTATGACCGAGTTCTATATGAGCTTCCGCGAGGATCTTCGTCCCCCTCTCAAGCAGATGCACTACTATACAAACGAGAATATC
>JAZNYT010000003.1:0-5700 GCA_045594565.1 Eubacteriales bacterium | reverse complement strand
TTGAACCGAGGAAAGATGATTTTTGCGGATAAATTTTTCTGCGAAGTGCAGGAATACTTTATGTATTCCAAGCGACAAGGGAGAATTTAGACCAAAAAGGGCTTTGCTCGGCGATAATAGTTCGACTCTCTTCGGCTATAATAAAAGTAAGGGGGGAAAGGTTATGGAGCCGAAGGATTATACTGTTGTGAAGATCGAAGGGGAGTACGCTTATCTTCGTGCTGACGGAGAGGGTGAGGGAAATGACCTATTTATCGCTATGGCACTTCTTCCCGAGGGAGTTGACGAGGGTACAAGACTCCACTATGAAATGCTTTCTTATACGATTATTGAATGAAAAAATGCAGTATTTTATGAATAGTAATTGACTTTTTTCGGTGTATGTGCTAACATACCGTCGTAAGCGGTTACGATTAGTGGAAAAAGGAGAAATTACGATGAGAAAGAACAGTTATAAAAATATTCCCATATGCGACAGCCATATGCATCTGTGGCGCGAAATGCCCCTTTCGGATACGGTAAATTTTCACAAGTGGGTAATGAAGGAATTCGGCTACGAGACAATTTCTCTTATGTCTATCTGCGAGCAGCCTATTAACCCCACAAGAGCAAATATGCCAAACCTTAAGACTATGTATCTTAAAAAGGTACTTGCCCCAAGGGTTTACGCTTATGCCGGACTTCACTTTCAGGGACTTCCCGAGAACGATGACGGTGAGTTTTTCAAAAAGCAGGCAGAGTGCTACTATGACTGTGGCTATGACGGAGTAAAGATGTTCTATCCCGTGAAGATGTACGATGACGGCTTCCCTTATCTCCATCTCTCAGATAAACGCTTTGAGAAGTTCTTTGCGTTTATGGAAAAAAAAGGAATGCCTATAACTCTCCATATCGGCGGTCCCGAGGTATGCTTTGCAGAAACCATTGACGACGTGCCCGTAAGCCAAAGAAAATGGTATAGAGGAAAGAGAGAGCATGACCTCCACTATGCGCTTCGCGACCTGACGGCAATGCTCGATAAATTCCCGAAGCTTAAAATAACCCTTGCCCATTTCGGCTTTATTACCTGGCATATGGATTGGGCGGAGGCTTGGCTTGAAAAATATCCGAACCTTATGTTCGACCTCACTCCCAGTCTCTTTATGTATTTTGATTTTCAGGAAAAGCCGGACGAATGGCGCGAGTTTTTCATAAAGCACGCCGACAGAATTATGTACGGCACCGACACAGGCTCCAACACTCATGATATTATACAGTACGAGCCTTACGCACTTTGCCACGTAATACGCGGCTTCTTTGAGGAAAAGGAGCCTATACACGAGTTTGAGGAAGTGTTCTATCCCATGGAGCTTCCCGACGAGGTTCTGAAAAAGATATACAAGGAAAACCTCATGAAGTATATGGGCGGTGCTCCGAAAAAGGCAAACTACAAGCTTATGAAGGACGAGCTTGACCTTGAGGAAAAGAAGGAATATACTTCCGAATTTACAAAAGAAAACCTCAGAATAATGAGAGAAGAATTTTTAAAGGACGAGTAATATTATGAACACCTTGAAGTACGAAGAAAGATATGATTTCAGAAAAAGAATGACCAAAGGGCACACCGAGCTGAAGCGTGATGCCAATACCGTCTGCGCCGATAACGAGATTGAAATAAAGTGCGGTTTCTCCTTTGAAAGAGAGGATAAAAGCACCGTTATAGATAACGCCGTGAAGGATTTCTACAGCTTTATGAAAAATTCTATGGCGGTAGAAAAGGGCGAAAACGGAGGTGTTGTTCTTCGTATTTCCGATGACCTTGGCGATTATAACTCGTATAAGGGCTATCGAATCGAAGCTGATGACAAAATTATCATCAGCGGATATGATGAAAGAGGCGTGGCACAGGCACTTTACGATTTAGAGGAGGTTCTTGCCCTCAGACGAGGCCCCTTTGTAAAAAAAGAAACGGTTTTGAGAAAGCCTATGTTCTCTCCCCAGATGGTTCATTCGGGCTATGGACTTGAGCAGTATCCCGACGAGTATCTTCTTGAGGTTGCAAGAAGCGGAAGAGATACGATTCTCGTTTTTGTCAAGGGTATAAACGATACCCGAGTAGGATTCGTTGACTTCAACGACCTTATAAAAAGAGCGTCAAATTACGGTATTGACGTTTATGCATACAGCCTCCTTAAAAGCGAGATGCATCCCTTTGACGAGGGTGCAGAGGAGTATTATGATAAGCTTTACGGCTCTCTCTTCGATGCTTGTCCCGGATTCAAGGGGCTTGTTCTTGTAGGTGAGTCGGTGGAATTTCCAAGCCGCGACGAGCACGTAAGCAGTCTTCCTTGGTACAACAACTTTGTTGACGGAATACCCACAGGTAAGCCCAGCCCCGGTTGGTTCCCTTGCTACGACTATGCCGATTGGCTCCGACTTTTACAGAAGGTAATATATAAGAGAAACCCTGATATAGACATAGTTTTTTGGTCATATAACTGGGGTAAAGCACCCGAAGCAGACAGAGTGAGACTCATCGAAAGTCTTCCCGACGGAATAACTCTTCAGGCGACCTATGAGATGGGTGACAAGTTCCCGTGCGACGAGGTTTCCAATATCTGTGCCGACTATACCCTTGCCTATGCAGGTCCCGGAAACTATTTCACAAGTGAAGCTAAGGCGGCACACAAGAGAAATATGAAGTTCTATTCTATGACCAATACAGCGGGCAAAGCGTGGGACTTCGGAGTAATTCCCTATGAACCAATGCCTTTTCAGTGGATAAGACGCTATGAGGGTATGGTTAAGGCTCACGATGATTGGGGTCTTGCGGGTATAATGGAAGGTCACCATTACGGAATGGCACCCTCCTTTATTTCAAGACTTTCCAAGTGGGCGTTCTACGAGCCGAGACAGTCCTTTGACAAGCTCCTTGACGATGCTCTTGAAATCGAGTACACGAAAGAGAATAAGGATGCGGTTAAAAAGGCTCTCGAAAAGTGGAGCGAGGCTATACGCTTCTTTACTCCCACCGATGCCGACCAGTACGGAGCTTTCCGTGTAGGTATGTCCTATCCCTTCTGCCTTGACAATAACGTTAAGATGCAGAGCGACCCCAAGGCGGCATTCAAGGGTATTTGCTATACCTACTATATCGACTTTGAAAAGGGTCACGGAAACTCCTTCGTATCCCTCCGAGTACCCGTTGAAATAAGAAGACTTGAAAATATGAAGAGGCTTCTCGGCGAAGGTCTTGATATTTTGAGGACTATCGAAAACAAAAACGAAAACCTCTTATACCTTGAAAACCTCGGTGACTTTATGTACCATACCGTTATAACGGGCATAAATGCAAAGAAATGGTACTGTCTCACCTGCGAAGCAAAGGCAGAAAGAGACAGAGAGAAGCTTTATTCCATTATGGAAGAAATGGAAGTGCTTTTAAAGAGTGAGATTGAAAATGCAAAAGAGGGCATCGAGATAGTAAAGAAGGACTCCTCTCTTGGTTGGGAGCCTACCATGGAATATCTCGGTGACGAATGGCATATCAGATGGAAAATAAGACACGCCGAGTACGTGCTTGATACCGAGCTTGCAAGATGGAAGAGAGCGGCGAAGTTTTAAGAAGAGAGCTTTATGAAAAAATATTTTGAAAGCATAAAAGAGAAAGAAGTCAAGGCTTCGGAGATAAAGGAATTTGCCCCCACAGGTGACTTTGAGGGAATAAAGGCGATAACCTACGACGGAGCAGAGATTCACGGCAAAAAGACTAAGGTCTTTGCCTATCTCGGATATCCGGAACATATGACAGAAAAAGCTCCTGCGGTGCTACTTATTCACGGAGGAGGCGGAAAGCCTTATCTTGAATGGGTGAAGATGTGGAACGAGAGGGGCTACGTTGCCCTCGCTATGTCTACAACGGGTGATTTTCCAACAAAGGTGAATGCGGGCTCTCCCGATGTAAAGAAAGGCTGCTGGACTTACGGACTTACGGGCATTTTCGAGGAGGAGGGCTACTTTAACGCTCCCGAAAACGATGCTATGAGACACTCTGAAAAAGCACCCGAAGACCAGTGGATGTACCACGCGGTAAGTCAGGTCATTCTGGCACATAATATTTTAAGAGACGATGAGAGAGTTGACGAAAAGAGAATAGGAATTGTAGGCATATCCTGGGGCGGAGTTATCACCTCAATAGCTCTTGGCTATGACAACCGCTTCGCCTTCGCGGTGCCCATCTACGGCTCGGGTTATCTTTCGGAGGACAAGGGTACTATAGGAGAGTTTTTCGGAGACGATATGGTCTTTGACCCTTGGCGTGCCGAAAAGAGCTTTTCAAAGGTGAAAACGCCTGTTCTATGGCTTTGCTGGAATAAGGACACCTGCTTTTCGGTAAACTCAAATTCAAAATCTTACTTCGATACCGTAAAGAACAACGAGGACACAAGACTCAGTATCGTTCACGAAATGTATCACGACCATCCTTGGGGTTGGATAAGAAAAGAGCCTTACGCCTTTGCGGACGCTGTTTGTTGCGGTAAAAAAAGACTTCCAACCTTTAAAAGAGAGGGAGACGGTTTTAAAATAATAAATCCCGACAACGCCCGCGTTGTATTCGTAAAGCTTTATTATCTTGATACGCCTTATGAGTATACCGACCGCACGGCAAAGGTTGACTGGAAGATTTTCGACTTTAATTACGACGGAAAAGAGCGTGTTTACGAGGTACCAAAATCGGCAAAAGCTTACTATCTTGAAATGACTACCCTTATGTATACCGATATTTACGTTACCACTTCGGAATTTGTGGAAAGATAGGCAAAAATAATGAAAGATTATCTAATAGAATTTTTCAAAAAATGCGAATATGAAAAAGAGGATGCGGATTATCTTCTGACGGCTTACGACAAGATTTCGGAAAGCACCGAGGCACGTGATGTTTGGCTGAAAGCACTGTCCCTTTACGATGCCGACGTGGACTGTGATTTCAAGGCTCTTCTTGAAATGGCGAGGGAAGCGGCGGAAATGGTTTCGATTCATCCTTACACCGCCGAGCTTTTGCTCCTTTGTTGTATGAGCCGCCGTCTTGAGGCGGAATACAAAAAAAGGGGACTTTCCGCCGATATGTATTACGGCGGTATCCTTGACCTTCGTTATAAGCTTGAGGAGTGTAAGCTCATCAAGGGGATTGTGGGTATTTTTGTCGGCTTCTGGCTTGACCGACTCTTTAACGTGTCCCGTTTTATGCTTGGAAGACTCCAGTTTCAGATAATAAATTTCGGACATACTTATGAGAAAAACGGCATAAAGCTTAACCCCGAAAGTAAAGTCATCGACGTGCATATTGCCCGTACAGGAACACCTCTTGACGAGGAGAGCTGTGATAAGTCCTTTGCCTTGGCGTGTGAGTTCTTCAAGGGACAGACGGATATCCCCACCGCCTTTGTATGTAACTCCTGGCTTCTCTATCCCGAGCACGAAAAGATGCTCTCCCATAACACAAACGTCTATAAGTTTATGAGCCGTTTCGACATTTTCCGTTTCGGCAAGGATGTGGGACGTGAAAACCTCTGGCGTCTTTTCGATACCGATGAAAAGAGATGGGACAAGCTTCCCGCCGATTCATCCTTCCGCCGTGCCTATATCGAGCACCTTAAAAACGGAGGAAACGTAGGCTGGGGACACGGGATATTTATAGTGAAGAGTGAAGAGTGAATAGTG
>JAZNYT010000002.1:0-91942 GCA_045594565.1 Eubacteriales bacterium | reverse complement strand
GGGGTCAAGAAGTCCTGTGGGGCGGATAATCTGCTCTACCACCTGACTGCTTCGTTCAAGCTCGTACTCGTCGGGGGTGGCACTGACGTAAACTATCTGATTAAGCTTGTTTCTGAATTCATCAAAATACAGAGGGCGGTTATCGTAGGCGCTTGGAAGCCTGAAGCCGTATTCCACAAGGTTTTTCTTTCGGGCACTGTCTCCGCCGCTCATTCCCTTGACCTGTGGAATAGTTACGTGTGACTCGTCAACGAACAACAAAAAGTCCTTGGGAAAATAGTCGAGAAGCGTGTAAGGTGTGGCTCCGGGCGCTTTTCCTGCAAAAATACGTGAATAGTTTTCGATGCCCGAGCAATATCCTACCTCTTCTATCATTTCTATATCATATTTTACACGCTCTTCTATTCGCTGCGCTTCGATGAGCATATTTCTGTCCTTGAAATATGCTATTCTGTCAACGAGCTCTCTCTTGATTTCCTTTATTGCTTCTTCTTTTTTATCCTCAGTCGTAACGTAATGAGATGCGGGATAGAGTGCAACATGTGTCAAAAGAGCCGTAATTTCGCCTGTAACTACGTTTATCTCAGAAAGTCTGTCAATCTCATCCCCAAAAAACTCCGCTCTCACAGCCACGTCTGTAGAGCCTGCAGGGTATATATCCACAACGTCACCCTTCACTCTAAAGCGGTTACGAACAAAATCTATATCGTTTCTTTCATACTGGATGGCTACAAGCTTTCTTATAAGCTCTTCTCTCGATATAACCATACCGGGACGAAGTGAAATAACGAGATTTTCGTATTCAATGGGGTCACCCAGAGAGTAAATGCATGAAACGCTGGAAACTATAATAACGTCACGCCTTTCAAAAAGAGCTGACGTTGCGGAATGACGCATTTTATCTATATCATCATTTATGGAGGAGTCTTTTTCTATATACATATCTCTACCCGGAATATATGCTTCGGGCTGATAGTAGTCATAATAGGACACGAAGTATTCAACTGCGTTTTCGGGAAAGAAATTCTTGAATTCGGAGCAAAGCTGCGCTGCAAGCGTTTTGTTATGGCACAAAACCAAGGTGGGCTTATTTACGTTTGCAATAATATTTGCCATAGTAAAGGTCTTACCCGAGCCGGTAACTCCAAGAAGCGTTTGCTCTTTGTTTCCCATAAGAATACCATCGGAAAGCCTTTTTATAGCCTCGGGCTGGTCGCCTGTCGGTGAAAAAGGTGAAACAAGCTTAAACTTATCCATACACGCACCTCCTATTACGTATTATTGCATTATTATTTTATTATAGCATAATTGCAAATAAAATAAAAGAGAAATATAAAAAAAACAGAAAAAAAGCGCAGAGCTTTTACAACTCTGCGCTTCGGTACATGATTTTATTTTACAGGGATTTCCACAAGCTCTGTTTTTACAGCTCTGGAGTCTGCAAGGTTCTCTCTGCTGATTTTAAAGGACACCTTGAGGCTTTCAACCTCGCCAAGCTCGTTGCCGTCGAGGTCCTTGTCCTCAAGCTCCATCACCGCAAGGTTACGCGTGTTTGTAAACACCCACTCACAGTAGTCGGAATAGGTCTTCTTGCCGTTTATATACATTTCGTATTCTTCTACACAACAGCCTTCTGACAGTTCACCGGTGCTGGAGAGATATATGATGGGATCGCCCTCGTCGTTAAATTCCTTGAAAATAATCTTGATGCCGTTATCGTCATAGAGAAGCAAACCGCTCTCGTCATAGGAATAATCATAAGAAGCAGCCTCGGAGGTCTCAAGCTTTACTCGCTCGGTCTTTCTGTTCATTGTATAATCGGAGCTGCTATATGAGAATCTTGTTTCAATATCTGCGATAACATCTGCATCAACGTCATCAAGGCGGACCTTAAAGGCACCGTTCGCTGTGCTATTAGCAGGAACGTTCACACCCATGGAAGGCTCTACAACAAAGCTGTTTACCGCGGTACGGGATGCCATAACAAACAGATCCTTGCTTGTTTTATTCTCAATCTGAAGATTAAGAATATGATAGTACTGATCAGCGGACAGGCTTAATGCGGTAACCTTGATATCATCGCTATCCCACATTACCGTTTCCGCTATTGTTGCTATCTTAATCTTACTCTGCGGTGCCTGTGTATTTTCGGTGTCTTTCTGTGTTTCGGATACGTCCACGCCTCCGACCGGTGCTTTTTCTGCATTAGCATCATCGCATGATACCAAAGCAATGAGCATTACTGCTATAAGGGTTATCATAATTAAGATAGTTAAAATTGTCTTTTTCATCGGAATGCCTCCATTAAAAATTTATTAAGAAATATACCGTCAAAAGTTAAAAGTAAGAACGGACGGTAATTAAAAATTACCGTCTGTTACACAAAATCACTTTGCAACCGGTGCTTTGTCTTCCTCCTTCAAGCCAAGAAGGTCGATTGCTGAATCAAAGTTTTCATAAGCACGTGAAAGTCCTCCAGGCGTGTGTGCGTCGCTTCCAAGATAGAATTTGCAACCTGCTTTTTTAGCCATCGCATAAATATCAGTTTCTTTTTTTAGTATGGCAGAATCAGCCGACAATGCGTTAAAATTCACTTCTATTGCGAGTCCAAGATTTGCAGCTTTTGAAAATAGGCTTTCAAGAACAGGACTGTTCAGCTTGGTAAGATAGTCATAGTATTTGCCGGCATCCGTTCCAAGCGAGCAACACGGATGTGCAAGTCCGGTTTTGTGCAAAGGCAGATCGGAATGAAGCAATGCATTGAAACGCTCATAATATCTTTCTACGTGTGCCTCTATGGTGTCATCGGCATGACGTCTTGTAAGACCCTTAAAGTGAAGGTGATTTATAGGAACGATTATAAAATCAAAGGCATCATATCTGTCTTTACCTATAGCAAAGAAGTTGCCTATTGACATTTCTGTTTCGCATCCGAAAAGGAAACGGATGTTATTTCCTTGGGGTAACGGAAGTGCAGTAGAGAGCTTTTCAAAGCTATGTTCCAAATAATCAGCCATACCCTCTCTTCCGCATTCGATAAGAGAGTCTGAAACACAATCGTCCCAGAAGTGGTCTGTGAGACATATCTTTTTAAAGCCGTTATCCTCAGCATACTTCAAAATATTTTTCGGTGTCTGCTCAGGATTACTCGAGCACTTTGAAATTTCGGAGTGAATATGTAAATCGTGGTCTATAACGTATCTCATTTATTCCGCCTTACTTTCACAGTATATACATCTGTAAATCTTGTTTTCTTTGTCGGTGAGCTTGAAAACGTGCTTTATTTCCTGCTCGGTAGCGGTAATACATCTTGGATTCTTGCAATGAATTATGTTGGTAAGAGTCTCGGGAAGCCCAATCTTTTTCTTTTCTGTAAGAACGCCGTCTCTGATAATGTCGACAGTAACGTTAGGGTCAACAAAGCCGAGAATATCCATATTTATATCGAGATTGCAGTCTATCTTTATAATATCCTTTTTACCCATTTTGGTACTGTTAACGTTACGGATAAGCGCAACTGATGAGGAAAGCTTATCAAGCTCAAGGAGCTGATATATTTTCATTCCCTTGCCTGCGCTTATATGGTCTATTACAATACCGTTTGTTATAGAATCAATATTCATTTATATTTCCCCCAAAAGCATAAGTATCAGAGCCATTCTCATATATTTACCATATAATGCCTGCTTGAAATAGCAAGCTCTCTTATCCTCATCCACAGCAACGCTTATTTCGTTTACTCTGGGCAGAGGATGCATAATGCACAAAGCGTCTTTGGCAGGGGCTATCTTTTCGGGAGTGATAACGTAGCTATCCTTGAGTCTGAGATAGTCATCCTCGTTGAAGAAGCGTTCTCTCTGTACTCTCGTCATATAAAGAATATCGAGCTCGGGCATAACCGCCTCAAGATCGGTGGTTTCGATATATTGAAGATTGTTTTTTTCGATAATGTCCTTCTTAACGTATCCCGGAACCTTAAGCTCCTCGGGAGAGATAAGAACGAATTTAATGCCTTCATAGCGTGAAAGCGCGCTAATAAGAGAATGAACTGTACGACCGAATTTAAGGTCGCCGCAAAGACCTACAACGAGGTTATTGAGTCTTCCCTTTTCTCTCTTAATAGTAAGTAAATCCGCCAGAGTCTGTGTTGGGTGATTATGTCCTCCGTCACCTGCATTGATTACAGGAATAGTTGCATTCATAGATGCAACGAGAGGCGCACCCTCTTTGGGATGGCGCATTGCCATAATGTCGGCGTAGCATGATATCATCTTTGCTGTATCTGCAACACTTTCACCCTTTTTAGCAGAGCTTGACCCTGCATCCGCCATAGAAAGGACGTTTCCGCCGAGCTCGTACATAGCCGCTTCAAAGCTGAGTCTTGTTCTGGTCGAAGGCTCAAAGAAGAGAGTTGCGAGCTTCTTGCCGTGACATTTCTCGGAATACTTTTTAGGGTTATCGATTATATCGTTGGCAGTTTTGATAAGAAGGTCTATTTCTTCGACTGATAAGTCTCTTATGTCGATAACACTTCTCATTTATTTGCTCCAATCCAGCTCTCGTCGGAAGGGTTGTTTCTGAAAGCGATAAGACGCTTGATATCCTCTGTCTTGATATAGCCTTCTTCTGCTGCTACCTCGGCAATGGTATCAAAATTTGTGAGGCTTATATTCTTAACGTTCGCTTCCGCAAGACGGTCAAGTCCCTTCTTCATACCGTAGGTAAAGATAGAAACTATACCGAGTACCTCGGCGCCTGCTTCTCGAAGAACGTTTACTACCTCGATAACGCTTCCGCCTGTGGAAATAAGGTCTTCAACAACTACAACCTTCTGTCCCTTTTCAAGCTTACCTTCTATCTGATTCTGGCGTCCGTGGTCCTTGGCGCCGCTTCTTACGTATCCCATAGGCATATCGAGAATGTGAGCGGTAATTGCCGCGTGTGCAATACCTGCAGTAGAAGTGCCCATAAGTACCTCTGCTTCGGGATAGTTCTCCTTTATAAGCTTTGCAAGTCCGTTTTCAACGTCGCATCTTACTTCGGGCGCAGTGAGAGTGAGTCTGTTGTCGCAGTATACCGGGCTTTTAATTCCGCTAGCCCAAGTAAAAGGCTCTTCGGGGCGGAAGAAAACCGCCTTTATTTTAAGTAAATCCTTTGCAATAAGCTTTTCCATATTTTTATATCTCCTTTAGTCTACAAATTCTTCAACGCAACGCTTATATGCCGCAACGGGATCCTCTGCGGCGGTAATAGGTCTTCCTACTACTATGTAGTCGGAGCCGATACGCTTTGCCTCGGCAGGAGTCATAACTCTTACCTGGTCACCCTTGTCGCCATCTGCAAATCTTACACCCGGTGTTACGGTAAGGAATTCCTTGCCGCACCTTGTATGGACTCTTTCTGCTTCGAGAGGAGAGCATACGACGCCGTCAAGACCTGCTATTTTCGCATTATGAGCATAATGCATAACTGTATTTTCCATTGTTTCGTTTATGAGAAGGTCGGTTTTAAGTCTTTCCTCGCTTGTTGAGGTAAGCTGTGTTACCGCTATAAGAATAGGTCTTGTACCGTCTTCTCTGGTAAGTCCTTCAATCGCCGCCTCCATCATAGCAACAGTACCTGATGCGTGAAGGTTTGTCATATCAACGTCAAGGCGTGAAAGAACCGACATAGATTTTTTAACTGTATTGGGAATATCGTGAAGCTTTAAGTCGAGGAAAATCTTATGTCCTCTTCTCTTGATTTCCTTTACAATTTCGGGACCTTCGGCATAAAAAAGCTCCATTCCGATTTTAACAAAGGGTTTTACGTCAACAAACTTGTCAAGAAAATCCATTACGTCCTTTTTGCTTGAAAAGTCGCAAGCAATAATTACATCTCTTCCCATTAGTGCGCGCCTCCTATAATATCACTTAAATTATCAATTCTGTATTTTTCCATTACTTCAGGAAGTCTTTTGATTATCTCGGGACATACGTAAGGGTCAACGAGGTTTGCGGCACCTACCTGAACTGCGGTAGCACCTGCAAGCATCATTTCTATTACGTCCTCTGCAGTTGAAATACCGCCCATTCCTATAATGGGAATCTTTACCGCCTCATAAACCTGGTATACCATTCTGAGCGCTACAGGCTTTATGGCTGAACCTGAAAAGCCGCCCATTTTATTTGCAATCACAGGCTTCTTGGTTTTTAGGTCAATTCTCATACCGAGAAGTGTATTTATCATACTTATACCGTCTGCACCGTTCTCTTCGCACGCTTTAGCAATGGAAACGATGTCGGTAACGTTGGGTGAAAGTTTGATGAACACGGGCTTTGTGGTAACACTTTTAACTGCACGTGTAACCTCTCCTGCCGCCTCGGGTGACGTACCGAAGCTCATACCACCGCCGTGCACGTTGGGGCAAGAAACGTTAACCTCGAACCAACCTATCTGCTCTTCCTTGTCAAGCATCTCACAAACCTTTGTGTACTCTTCTACCGAAAATCCACTGACGTTTGCCATAACAGGCTTGGAAAAGCACTTCTTAAGACGCGGAAGGTCCTTCGAAATAACCGCGTCAACACCGGGATTTTGAAGTCCTACCGCATTTATCATACCTGCATCACACTCTGCGATTCTGGGGGTAGGATTTCCAAAGCGCTCATTGAGTGTTGTACCCTTAAAGGAGAAGGTGCCAAGACAGTTGATGTCGTAGAGCTCTGCGAATTCATAGCCGTAGCCGAAGGTACCGCTTGCAGGAATAACAGGGTTATCAAGTATTATACCCGAAAGGTCAATTTTTGTGTTTACCATATTATCTCCTCCCTTTCAAGCACAGGCCCGTCCTTGCATATTCTCTTGTTGCCGTATTTTGTCTTGCAGGAGCATCCCATACAAGCGCCGAAGCCGCAGCCCATACGCTCTTCAAAGCTATACTGACCGCTTGTTTTTGCAATTTTTTCAATCGCCTTGAACATAACCTCCGGTCCGCATGTATAGAAATATGAATAGTCAACGTCTGCCATAGCATCGGTTACAAAACCTCGAATACCCTTTGTTCCGTCGGCGGTAGTCACCGTAACGGTTGCGCCGAGCTTTTTGAATTCCTCCTCGTAGAACACGTCGTCGGATGAATTAAAGCCTAAAATCACAGAAACGCTCTTACCTTCCGAAATGAGCTTTTTCGCAAGATTATACATGGGAGGAACACCTACTCCACCTCCGATAAGAAGGGGTGTGTTCCCGCTTTTTGATGTATTGTAGCCGTTTCCGAGACCCGTAAGTATATCAAGAGATTTACCCTTTTCGTATGTAGAGAGAAGCTCTGTCCCCCTACCTACTACTTTATATATTATTGTTACTGTAGTTCCGTCATAGTCGCAAACGGAGATGGGACGGCGCAAAAACTTGCCGTCGAGCTTGATATTTATGAACTGACCGGGGGCAGTAATATGTGAAGTGTCCCCTTCGAGCACCATTTTATAAATATCACGTGCAATTTTTATATTTGACTTTATTTCAAAAAGAGACTGTAACACTTCGAATTTTCCTTTCGTTAAGCGTCGATTGTAGATATACCGAGTGTTGTTTCTTCAAGAACGTCAAGAAGAACGCGGACTGTATCAAGGGCGGTGAACATTGTTACGTTATTCTGTACCGCACACTGTCTGATAGCGTGACCGTCGGAAAGGTTTCCTGCCGCATTCATATCACGGGTATTGATAACGTAGTTTACGTATCCCTGTCTTATAGAATTAAGAATATCCTCGTTGCCGTCGCCTATCTTGTGACGAACTCTTGTTCTTATACCGTTTTCCTTAAGATACTTTGCAGTACCCTCGGTTGCTTCAATATTGAAGCCAAGGTTATAAAAGCGTCTAATAAGCTCAAGTGCTTCGGGCTTGTCTCTGTCTGCAATAGTCGCAAAGACGGTACCGTAGTTTACAACGTTCATACCGCTTGCTTGAAGAGCCTTATAAAGAGCACGGTTAAGCTTATTGTCATAACCTATCGCTTCACCTGTGGACTTCATTTCGGGAGAGAGGTAAGCATCAAGACCGCTGAGCTTGGAGAAGGAGAATGCGGGAGCCTTAACATACCAGCGTTCCTTTTCCTTGGGGTAAATTTCGGTTATTCCCTGCTCACGAAGAGACTTGCCAAGTATAACTCTTGTTCCTATGTCTGCAAGGCTATAGCCTGTGGACTTAGAAAGGAAGGGCACTGTTCTTGATGAACGGGGGTTTACCTCGATGATATAAACGTCATCCTTGCTGTCAACGATAAACTGAATATTGAAGAGTCCGACGATACCGATTCCTATGCCAAGCTTCTTGGTATATTCAAGAATTGTTTCTTTTACCTTGTCGCTGAGTGTAAAGGAGGGGTATACACTGATAGAGTCGCCGGAGTGTACGCCTGTTCTTTCAACAAGCTCCATAATACCGGGAACGAATACATCTGTTCCGTCGCATACTGCATCAACTTCGACTTCCTTACCCTGAATGTATTTATCTACAAGTACAGGCTTATCAACGTCGACTTCAACGGCAGTTTTAAGGTAATGACGAAGCATCTCTTCGTTGGATACTATCTGCATGGCACGTCCGCCAAGAACGAAGGAAGGACGAACAAGAACGGGATATCCTATATCGTTTGCTACCTTTATACCGTCTTCAATACTTGTTACTGCAGCGCCTTTGGGCTGAGGAATATTAAGAGAATGGAGTACCTTTTCAAAGGCATCTCTGTTTTCTGCCTTCTCTATTGCATCACAGTCTGTACCGATAATTTTCACACCGCGCTTTGTAAGAGGCTCTGCGAGGTTAATAGCAGTCTGTCCGCCGAGGGATGCTATAACACCCATAGGCTTTTCGAGCTCGATGATATTCATTACGTCCTCTGTTGTGAGAGGCTCAAAGTAGAGCTTGTCAGAGGTTGTATAGTCGGTTGAAACCGTTTCGGGATTGTTATTGATGATAATAGCTTCGTAGCCGGATTTTTTAATAGTGGTTACGGCGTGAACGGTTGAATAGTCAAATTCAACACCCTGTCCGATTCTGATAGGACCTGATCCGAGAACGATTACCTTCTTCTTATCGGAAACAATAGATTCGTTTTCGTCCTCATATGTGGAGTAGAAATAAGGAATATAGCCTTCGAATTCGGATGCGCAGGTGTCTATCATCTTGTAGACGGGGAATATATTATTATTCTTTCTCAAATTCCATACTTCAAGCTCGTCAACTTCCCAAAGCTTTGAAATGAAATTATCAGAGAAGCCCATTTTCTTTGCTTCCACGAGCTTTTCAATATTATTTTTATTTTTCTTCAGAACCTCTTCCATATCAACTATGTTCTTGATCTTTTCGAGGAAGAGCATTTCTATCTTGGTAGCATCACAAATAAGACCGATGTCGGTGCCTCGTCTTATAAGCTCTGCAATAGCAAAATATCTGTCGTCGGTTGCATCTTTAACGTAAGCGAGCATCTCGTCTGTCTTGAAGGTGTCAAACTTCTTCATATAGAAGTGAGAAACACCGATTTCGATAGAACGAACTGCTTTAAGAAGGCTTTCTTCGATATTACGTCCGATGCTCATTACTTCGCCTGTTGCCTTCATCTGGGTTGAAAGCTTGTTGTTGGCATCTGCAAATTTATCGAAGGGGAATCTGGGCATCTTGGTAATTACGTAGTCAAGAGTAGGCTCGTAAGCGGCAGGAGTATTGGCAATCTTGATTTCGTCAAGAGTCATACCAACCGCAATCTTTGCTGTAACTCTGGCAATAGGATATCCGCTAGCCTTAGATGCAAGGGCGGACGAACGTGATACACGAGGGTTTACCTCGATGAGATAGTAGTCGAGTGAGTGAGGGTCAAGAGCAAACTGTACGTTACATCCGCCTTCAATTTTAAGCTCTCTTATAATCTTAAGAGCGCTCTCACGGAGCATAGCACACTCTTTGCTTGTAAGAGTCTGAGTAGGACAAACAACCACAGAGTCACCTGTATGGATACCAACGGGGTCAACGTTTTCCATATTACAGATAGCAATGGCGGTGTTATTTGAGTCGCGCATTACCTCATACTCAATTTCCTTGTAGCCCTTGATGCTCTTTTCAACAAGTACCTGATGTACCGGAGAAAGCTTGAGAGCGTTTTTAAGTATCTCTTCACATTCCTCAGCATTGTCGGCAAATCCGCCGCCTGTACCGCCAAGAGTGAATGCAGGACGAAGAACTACGGGATAGCCTATCTCCTCCGCTACCCTAAGACCGTCCTCTATGGTGTTAACTGTATCTGAAGGGAGAACGGGCTCACCGAGCTTTTCGCAAAACTCCTTGAAAAGCTCTCTATCCTCTGCAGTTTCAATACTTTCAACTCGTGTTCCGAGAAGCTCTACCTGACACTCTTTTAAAATGCCCTTACGGTGGAGCTGTGTTGCGAGGTTAAGACCTGTCTGACCACCGATACCCGGAATGATAGCATCGGGACGCTCATATCTGAGTATCTTTGCTACGTATTCAAGAGTAAGGGGCTCCATATATATCTTATCTGCAATAGTTGTATCCGTCATTATTGTTGCGGGGTTTGAGTTACAAAGAACTACCTCATAGCCCTCTTCTTTAAGGGCGAGACATGCCTGTGTTCCCGCATAGTCAAACTCTGCCGCCTGACCGATTACTATAGGTCCTGAACCTATAACAAGTATCTTCTTTATATCACTTCTCTTAGGCATTCTCTTTTCCCTCCTTCATAGTATCAACAAACTGTTTGAAAAGACTGTTTTCGTCAAGTGAATTAAGCGCGCTCTCCGTCTGGTACTGGATGCCGTAAACCTTATCCTTATCACACTTCATACCTTCTACGGTATCGTCTATAATGTTGATTTGCATAACCTCAAGGCCTGTTTCTTTGAGTGAATCGCGGTTTACCACGTATCCGTGGTTCTGTGAGGTAACCTCAACAACACCGCTTACAAGATTCTTAACCGGATGGTTTACACCTCTGTGGCCGAATTTAAGCTTTTCGGTTTTTGCGCCATAAGCAAGTGCGATAAGCTGATGTCCAAGACCTGTTCCGAATAAAGGACATTTTCCGCGAAGCTCTTTTACAAGCGTTACAAGAGATGGAACGTCCTCGGGACTGCCCGGTCCGTCAGACAAGAATATGCCGTCGGGCTTCATTCCGAAAATTTCCTCAGCAGTAGTATCAAAGGGCACTACTGCAACGTTGCAGCCGTATGAGTTGAGAAGCTCTACGGTATTTGGCTCAAGACCGAAGTCAACGAGCACTACACTGTACTTTGCATTATTCGTTCTGGAATACCACTTTCTTTTGCAGCTTATTTTAGAAACTGCATCGGTGGGAATTTCGGTATTCTTTATAATTTCAAGTGCTTCTTCGATAGGTGTGTCGATAGACGTGATAAGTACCTTGCAGCATCCGTTATCTCGAATGCTTCTTGTAAGCTTTCTTGTATCGAGTCCATAAATACCGGGAATATGGTTTTCCTCCATTACCTCCGAAAGAGTTTTAACGTATCTGAAGTTTGAAGGCAAATCGTTGTACTCCTTAACAATAAGACCTCCTATTGTAGGGGTTTTTGTTTCAGAGTCGTCCGCAACACCGCAGGTACCGATAATGGGGTAAGTCATTACTACCATCTGGTACATATAAGTGGGGTCGGAAACAATTTCCTGATATCCTACCATAGATGTATTGAATACTATCTCGCAGACTCTGTCGCAGTTGTCTCCGAAGCCGTATCCTAAGTATTCACTTCCGTCCTCAAGGACGATTTTTCTGTTCATTTTTCCTGCCATACTATTTTACCTCCAAACATTGTCATAATACACTTTCCAAATACTTTGTCACCGCTGAATGGGGAGCTTCTTCCTTTCGAATAAAATTCATCGGGATTTATTTCATACTCTCTTTCCAAATCAAAGACAGTAAGATCCGCTCTGTTGCCCACCTCGGTTCCTCCCTTAAGGTTAAATCTCTTTTTAGGAGATACAGACATAAGGTCTATAAGCTTTTCAAGGGAGATTACTCCTTGTTTTACCAGCTTTGTATAAAGAACGGGGAATGCGGTTTCAAGTCCGACGACTCCCATAAGGCTCTTTTCAAGACCTTTCGCTTTTTCCTCCTCCGAATGAGGAGCGTGGTCTGTGGCAATCATATCTATAGTGCCGTCGCAAAGTCCTGCAATAAGCGCCTCTTTATCATCGTGGCTTCTGATAGGCGGATTCATCTTGAATCTGCCCTCTTCTTTTAAATCCATATCCGTAAGAGTAAGATAATGGGGTCCTGTTTCGCAGGTTATGTTCACCCCTTGCTTTTTAGCCTCGCGAATTAAAGCAACGCTTTCCTTTGTGGATATGTGACATACGTGATAGGAAACTCCGATTTTTCGAACGAGATCAATATCACGCTTGATAGGTCCCCACTCACTCTCGGAGCAGATCCCTCGGTGACCATGAAGCTTTGCATAATCGCCGTCGTGAATATAGCCTCCGTGAAGAAGCGAGTTATCTTCACAGTGAGCGGCGATTATTTTGCCAAGACGCTTTGCCGTTTCCATTGCCCTTTCCATCATTTCAGCGGATTGAACTCCTCTGCCATCGTCGCTGAACCCCGCGACGAAGGGTGCCATATTTTCCATATCAGAAAGAGTCTCTCCCGACTCCCCTACGGTTATCGTACCATAAGGGATGACCTCGATGAGTGCATCTTTCTTTATGGCGTCAAGCTGGAGACCTAGGTTCTCCATACTATCGGGGGTGGGTGAAAGGTTGGGCATCGACAAAACTGCGGTATATCCTCCGTGCGCCGCGGCAAGTGTTCCCGTTTTCACGTTTTCTTTATAAATAAATCCCGGCTCTCGCAAATGCACATGTACATCAGCAAAACCGGGAAAAACATATTTATCGGAAATATCAATAGAAATAGCAGTGCTATCAGAAAGAGAAGGAGAAACGGAGGCAATAACACCATCATCAACCAATATGTTAAGACGGTCAAATTTGCCGTTATTATAAACTATTCCGTTTTCCAAAATGTATTTCATACGCTTCTCCACAAGTACTTTATTTATCTCTTTTTTATTATAAGCCATACTATCTCAAATTTTAATAATTTTATCACAAAAGCATGTAAGTGTCAAGAGAAAATTATAGGTTTTTGTGACATTTAAATTTTTTGTAAGTTTTAATAAAAGTGGGGAAACATATATTGATTTTTTCCGTCATAAGTATTAAAATATTCGTGTAAAAGCTTATTGGAGGAAAGTATGAAAAAGAAAATCTTTAAAGCACTGCTCGTTTCGGTTTTAACAGTTATACTCACCTCCGTTCTTTTGTTTTACTTACTCATCGTTCTTGGACTTTCCCCCCGTCTTCAAAGCACGTGGGTTTGCACCGCAATGACCACGATGAATCATAAATATCTTGCCACTTGGTTTATTCCTGAAGAAAAAATCAAAAAGATAATGGAAGAGAGTGCGATTGACGATTCGGGCTTTAACTCAGAAATGACAGAGTTCGAAAAGGAAGAAGTTTCTCCGGAAGAAGTAAACGTTGACACTTATATCGAGGAAGGGTATGAAATGCTTGAAGAGGGCATCTACTTGAAGGAGGTGTCAAAATCTACCTGCCGAGGATACGTAATGCTTATCAAAGACCCCAAGCGCGTAAAGATAAGAGACACGAAAAAGCAATTTGAGGAAGGTCAGACAGTCAAAAGAATGGTAACCGATGCAGGTGCAATTGCGGGAATCAACGGAGGAGGCTTTATAGACGGTGCTAATTACGACTCAAACGGCGGAAATCCCGCAGGGCTTATTATAGAAAATTCGGAGCTTGTAAACCCTATTTCCATTGAAGACGAAAAAGTATATAATATGATAGGTCTGAACTCCGACGGGGTTCTCATCCTTCGTCACTGTACGGCAAAAGAGGCGATAGAAATGGGTATAGTTAGTGCCGTATCCTTCTCTCCTTATATTGTTGTAAACGGTGAAGGAACAATAAAGAACGGAACAGGCGGATGGGGTATCGCTCCCAGAACGGCTATAGGTCAGAGGAAATCGGGCGAAATACTCTTTCTTGTAATCGACGGAAGACAGGTGGGCTGGAGTCTGGGCTGTGACCTTGACGTTTTGCAAGAGGTTATGTTGGAGGAAAAAGCCGAAAACGCCGCCATGCTTGACGGAGGAAGCTCAACGGTGCTTTTCTATAACGGCGATTACGTCAACAGACCAAGCCTCGGTCACGAAAGGCTTATAAATAACTGTTTTATTGTTGAAAAGTGAGAAAAATGTATTACGTTTATATGTTAAAATGCATTGACGGTACTCTATATACGGGCAGTGCAAAGGACGTTACAAAGAGAATAAAAGAGCATTTCGGCGGTGGTATCAGGTGTGCGAAGTACACAAGGTCTCATCCCCCGAAGGAAGTTGTGGCAATACTTACCTGCGATACCAAGAGTGATGCAATTAAAACAGAATACAGAATCAAGACCATGACAAAAAGTGAGAAGGAAAGATTTTGTGAAACGGGTGACGTGCCCGAGAAAATCAAAGTCAAGCTCGAAGGTATAGCTTTTGCAAGAGTTACAGGTGATGAGTTTTACGCTTTATTACCTAGTAAAGGTTGACTTTTCGGTAATTTTGTAGTATTCTTATTGTATTATTTATACTAAAGAGGAAGTTTATGAGAATCGTTATTAAAATCGGCACCTCTACTCTTACACATTCAACGGGGTGCCTCAACATAAGAAGAATAGAAAAGCTCTGCGAGGTCGTAAGTGATCTTAAAAACGCAGGGCACGAGCCTGTGCTCGTATCATCGGGTGCTATAGGTATGGGAGTGGGCAAATTATCTCTTAAAACCCGTCCTCAGGATATACCAACGAAGCAGGCTGCGGCGGCGGTGGGACAATGTGAGCTTATGTATACATACGACAAGCTTTTCTCTGAATACAGACACACCGTTGCACAGATACTTCTTACTGAAAATGATATAAACGACGAGGAAAGAAGGCAGAATTTCCACAATACCATTTCCCGTCTTCTTGAGCTTGACTGTATACCCATTATAAATGAAAACGATACAGTTGCAACCGCAGAGCTTGGTATCGGAGACAACGATACTCTTGCGGCAATCGTATCCGTAAATATCGATGCCGACCTTCTCGTTCTTATGTCGGATATCGACGGACTTTATACTGCCGATCCTCACAAGGACAAAAATGCAGTTCTCATAGCGAACGTTAGCGAAATAACACCCGAAATCAAGGCTCTTGGAGGAGGAAAAGGTTCTGAGCTCGGCACGGGCGGCATGGCTACAAAAATAAGAGCCGCAGAGATTGCAACGGGTGCAGGTACAGATATGATAATCATAAACGGGGAAAGACCCGACCTACTCTATAAAATAATAGACAATGAGCCTGTAGGTACAAGATTCAGGGGTAAGAAATAATGACAACTACACTTGAAATAATGAAGCGGGCAAAGACCGCTTCGTTCAACATATCAACAACAGATACCGATACCAGAAATAAAGCACTTTTTGAAATGGCGGTATCGCTTGAAAATAATGCCGATAAAATACTTATTGCTAACGTAAAAGACGTGGAAAATGCCAAAGGCAGAATAAGCGACGTTATGATAGACAGACTTCTTTTGACAAAGGACAGAATCTCGTCTATGGCAAAGGGACTGAAAGAGGTAGCATCCCTCCCCGACCCTCTTTCGAGACCGTCGGTTGATACAGTGCGACCCAATGGACTTATCATTAAGAAGACCCCCGTTCCCATTGGTGTTGTGGCTATCATATATGAGAGCAGACCCAACGTTACCTCAGATGCCGCCTCCCTTGCATTGAAATCGGGAAACGCTTGTATTCTCCGAAGTGGAAAAGATGCCTTCTTCTCCGCCTATGCAATAGTAGAAGCATTAAGAGAAGGGCTTAAAAAGGCAGGAGTTGATACCGATGCCGTTCAACTTATAGAAGACACAACGCACGACAGTGCAAACGAGCTGATGAGAGGCAACGGATACGTCGACCTTCTTATTCCGCGCGGTGGTGCCGGACTTATAAAGAGATGCATCGAAAATGCTACCGTGCCCTGTATACAGACAGGTACCGGAATATGCCATATATACGTTGACAAGAGCGCAGACGCTTTAATGGCATTGAATATTATAAAGAATGCCAAAACTAGCCGTCCTTCTGTTTGTAATGCGGCTGAAGTATGTCTGGTTCACAAGGATATAGCGGAGACATTTTTGCCTAAAATGAAAAAGGTGCTTGAAGGCGTAGAGCTTCGAGGCGACGAAAGAGCATCCAAAATAATTGAATGTACACCTGCATCAGAGCTTGATTTCGACACGGAGTTTCTCGACTACATTCTTGCAGTTGGCGTTGTAGACGATACAAAGGATGCAGTAGAGCATATAAAGAAGCATTCAACAGGTCATAGCGAGGCAATCATTTCAACAAACGGAAATGATATCGAATATTTCACAAAATGTGTTGATTCTGCGGCGGTTTACGTAAACGCTTCAACAAGATTCACCGACGGCGGTGAATTCGGACTCGGTTGCGAGATGGGTATTTCCACCCAAAAGCTTCATGCAAGAGGTCCCATGGGACTTGAGGAGCTTACTACCTACAAATATGTAATCGTAGGAAACGGACAAATACGATAACGGAGAAAAATTATGAGTAAAACTATTGGATTTATCGGCACAGGTAATATGGGAGGAGCTATTGCAAGAGCGGTAGCTAAAAGCAATTACAGCATACTCTTGTCCGATTTTATTAAAGAAAAGGCAGATACTCTGGCAAACGAAATTGGCGCTAAAAGCGTAAAGAATGCAGATATTGCAAAGGAAGCCGACGTTATATTTCTTGGTGTAAAGCCTCAAGTATTGAAATCCACCATTGATGAAATAAAGAATGAAACAATGAAACGAAACGACGTTCTTTTCGTTTCGATGGCGGCAGGAATAAAAACAGAAAAGATAGTTGAAGCCTTCGGCTATGATATTAAGCTTATCAGAATTATGCCAAATACGCCTGTAGGAGTTGGTAGAGGTATGGTCCTTTACACCGCCCTTTCTAACGTAAGTGATGACGATAAAGCACCTTTCATTGACTCGTTAAAATATGCCGGAGAAATTGACGAAATTTCCGAAGGACTCATAGATGCAGGAAGTGCGGTATCGGGATGTGGACCCGCCTTCGTTTATATGTTCATTGAAGCAATGGCTGACGGTGGTGTAGCGGCAGGACTTCCGAGAGATAAGGCGATAAGATACGCCACCGAAACACTTATAGGAAGTGCAGAGCTTCTTAAAGTATCAGGAAAGCATCCCGAGGAATTAAAGGATGCGGTGTGCTCCCCTGCAGGAAGTACGATAGAAGGTGTGAGAGCACTTGAAAACGGAGGTATGAGAGCAGCAGTAATAAACGCTGTAACAGATGCCTACAAGAGAACGAAAGAGCTTGGCAAATAAAAAGTCGCCTTCGCTCACAATTTTATAGGTAGACTTATTTTTCATGCAATTTCCTGTGTAACAAAAATACGGCAAGGTAAATTACCTTGCCGTATTTTTTGAAGTAAAAAAGGCTGAACGGATATCCGTTCAGCCTTTAATTGCTTTTTAATCAGCTCGTTCGTTTATGTAATTATTTCTTTTTCTTAGCAACAACTACAACAACTGCAACTACAACGATAACTGCAACAACGATACCGATGATAAGACCGAGGTTAGAACCTTCTTCTTCAGCAGGCTCTTCGGGAGTCTCAGCAGGCTCTTCGGGAGTCTCAACGGGCTCTTCGGGAGTCTCAACAGGCTCTTCAACTACGGGCTCATCTGTGCCTTCAACGGGCTCTTCTGTGCCTTCAACAGGCTCTTCTGTGCCTTCAACGGGCTCTTCAACCTTAGGCTCTTCAACCTTGGGCTCTTCTACCTTGGGCTCTTCAACCTTGGGTTCTTCAACCTTAGGCTCTTCAACCTTGGGTTCTTCTACCTTGGGCTCTTCAACCTTGGGTTCTTCAACCTTGGGCTCTTCAACCTTGGGTTCTTCTACCTTGGGCTCTTCGTTTGTTTCAACGTATCCATCAACGGGACCGCCACAGTAGAGGTCAACAAGTGATGTGGAAGAGGGAGCGAAACCAACAGCTGCCATCTTGCCCATATCGTCCTGAAGGTCGTCGATCTGGAAGTTGAACTGAATCATTTCGCCTTCCTTGAATGCCTTCTGAAGAGGAATAGCTACTTCTGCAGTGTACTTGCCTGTAGCAGTATCTGTGATAACTTTAGACTTCATCTTTTCAATGTCATCACCCATAGATTCCTCGTAACAAGTAAATCTGTCACCGTGAGCATCTACATAGAAGAGGTGATGAGCATCGTTGGATCCGTCGTAGGGTGCGAAGTGATCTTCGAGGTCGTCACCAACACGGAACTCAACAGCGTCGTTAAGGTGAGGATGAGGATGGTCCTGAACGTATTCAGGGTCAGCCTGCATAAGTGTCTTATCTACTACGTCAAAGAAAATGTAAACGTAATTGTTGTCATAGAGTGCATATGCTGTTGCAGTAGCGGTGATATCCTCTGCTCCGCCCTGTAAGTGGTATGCATCTGCAGGACCGTGAAGCTTTACGGTCAAGCTCTGTGTGTAGATGGCATCAAGTTTACCATCGATTGTGGGAGTTCCCTTGAGAACTGTTTCTTTTACAATTGTAGCACAGTCTTCGTTGTACATATCAACTGCTGCGAATGCAGACATAGAAAATGCAGAAACGAGCATCATTACTACGAGTAAAAGCGCTGTGATCTTCTTCATAAAATTTCTCCTTGTTTTATTTGGGCTATGCCCTTTATTTTCCCGACTATAAAATCGGGCTTTTTACGGTATTATGATATCACAATATAGTTTTTGTGTCAATAGAATTTCAGTAAAATTAAATGTAAAAACGCGGCAACAATGGCAACGTTTGTGCAAAACGCTCAATTTTAGCCATCAAAATTTGTTTCAATGAGAAACAATAAGCTTCTCGCTTATTTTATTCAAAGCAAGAGGCTTTAAGAACCGAGTATAGCTAAATTTATTAAAAAATTGACTATTTCAAAATTTTGTGATATTATAACCGTAAGATAGTATAAATTATTTTGATATTTCACAATTTTACTGTGATTTTTTTGATTGAAAAATCCTATTCGTTGTTTTATAATTTTCTTTGATATGATATTATGATAGAAATAAGGAGAAAAAATGGCAGAACTCAGATATAACCCTATGGTAGGCGATTGGGTTATGATAGCCTCACATCGTCAAAACAGACCTCAGATGCCCAAGGACTGGTGTCCTTTTTGTCCGGGAAGCGGAAAGGTTCCCGATGAATTCGAGGTGTTCGAATACGATAACGATTTTCCTTCTATGATGCAGAATCCCCCTAAACCCGATGACGTTGCAACCGACCTTTTCAAAACAAAGGAGTGCTACGGCAAGTGTGAGGTGATCCTTTATTCGAGCAACCACACGATAACTCTTCCCGAGCTTCCTCAAAGTCACGTAGAAAAGCTTGTTGGGCTTTGGTGTGAGCGTTTTGAAGAAATAAGAAAAGACAAAAATATAAAGTACGTATTCATATTTGAGAACAGAGGAGAAGCAGTAGGTGTAACAATGCCTCATCCTCACGGTCAGATATACGGATACTCCTTCATCCCCAAAAAGCTTGAGCTTGAATTCGCATCCTCGAAGAAATATATGGAAGAAAACGGCAGATGTCTTTTCTGCGATATACTTAATGAAGAGAAGAATGAAGAGAAAAGAATAATTTTTGAAAATGATGATTTCGTTGTATTTCTTCCCTTCTGGTCAGAATATCCTTACGGAATTATTGTCTCTTCAAAGAGTCATAAGCAGTATATTACAGATTTCAACGAAAGTGAGAGAAAAAATCTTGCCGCCGCAATCAGAGAGGCAGCCGGAACACTCGATTGTCTTTTCGGTTTCCCCTTCCCTTATATGATGTGTATGCATCAAGGCGCTGTAAACGGTGAGGAAACTCCTTTCCATCATTTCCACATAGAATTTTTCCCTCCCATGCGTTCACAGGATAAAATCAAATTCAACGCTTCAAGCGAGACAGGTGCATGGGCACACTGTAATCCTACTTGTCCCGAAGAAAAGGCAGTAGAGCTGAGAGAAGCACATAAAAAATATATATCGGAGGAAAAATGATGACTATAGCAGAGCTTAAAAATGAATTTATAAAGCGTTTCGGCGGAGGTTATGAAGGTGTCAGGGTATTTGCATCCCCCGGACGTGTAAATCTTATCGGTGAACACATCGACTATAACGGTGGCTCGGTGCTCCCTGCTGCAATAACTCTCGACACTACCATTGTAGCAAGAGTAAGAGACGATAATAAGATAGTAATGGAAGCAACCGACCTTCCCGACCACGTTGTACTTGAGCTTGACAAAATCGAAAGCTACAAGGATTTAAGCTGGGGTAATTATCAGGCAGGCATTGCTCACGAGTTAATGATTGACGGCGAACAGCTTGTTGGATGCGATATGCTTTTCCACGATACCATTCCTCACGGAGGAGGACTTTCATCATCTGCGGCAATTGAGGTTGCAACTGCCTTCGCCTTCACTATCTTTGCCAACGAAAAAGCAGGTAAAAAAGAACAGCCCGATATGATAAGAATGGCACTTATCGGTCAGAGAGCTGAAAGAAATTATGCCGGTGTATCCTGTGGCATAATGGACCAGTTTGCTTCGGCTATGGGCAAGGAAAGCTGTGCGGTACTGGTTGACTGTGCTACTCTTGAATACAAGCACGTCCCCCTCGATCTTGGAGATGCTTCGATAGTTATTACAAACACTAACAAGAAGCGCAGTCTCATCACCTCAAAGTATAACGAAAGATGCGACGAGTGTGCTAAGGCACTTCAGGATATGAAGACGGTAATGCCCGACATAAAGTGTCTTGCAGACGTGTCTGTTTCGGATTTTGAAAAGAACAAGATGGCAATAAAAGACGATGTATGCCGTAAGCGTGCAGAGCACGTAGTATACGAGTGCGACAGAGTTGCAAAGTCTGTAGAAGCGCTCAGCCGCGGTGATATTCCCGAATTCGGTCGTCTTCTCAACGCTTCGGGTGACTCCCTTAAAAATCTTTATGAGGTTACGGGAACAGAGCTTGACACTCTCGTTGAAGCCGCAAGAAAGGTTAAGGGCTGTCTCGGTTCAAGAATGACAGGTGCAGGATTCGGCGGTTGTACTGTCAGCATAGTTAAAAACGATGCGGTTGAAGAATTCAAAGAAAAGGTACACAGCTATTACACAGAAAAGATAGGCTACTCCCCTTCATTCTACATAACAACGCCCGGTAACGGCGGACGCGAAATAAAGTAAAAAAGCAAAAAATAAATCGCAGTTGAAATTCAACTGCGATTTTATTTTTTTACTTAACGAGTTCGTAGGTATCCTTTGCAATCATAAGCTCTTCGTTTGTAGGAAGAACGAGCATACGAACCGTTGTTCCCTCAGCGGAGATATCAACCTCGAGTCCGTTTCTCTTTGCAAATTCGTTCTTTTCGTCGTCAATCTTGACGCCCATAAATGCGAGTTTGTCGGCAACTCTCTTTCTGTAAGCGGGGTTGTTTTCGCCGATACCGCCTGTGAATACGATTGCATCGCATCCGCCCATAGCAGCCATATAGCCTCCTATGTACTTGGTGAGCTGATGGCAAAGCATATTTTCAACAAGCTTGCATCTCTCGTCACCTGCACTTGCACCCTGCTCGATGTCGCGGTTGTCGCTTGTCTTTTCAGAGATACCGAGAATACCCGACTCCTTGTTGAGCATCTTATCGATATCCTTTGCAGTCATATTTTCCTTCTCCATAAGGAAGGGGATGATTGCAGGGTCGATGCTGCCGGAACGGGTACCCATCATAATACCTTCAAGGGGAGTCATACCCATTGTGGTATCAAGGCACTTACCGCCGTCAACTGCAGCGATAGACGAGCCGTTACCAAGGTGGCAGGTAACAATCTTTATATCCTCAGGCTTCTTGCCGAGAGTAGCTGCTGCACGAAGCGTTACGTAGCGGTGAGATGTACCGTGGAAGCCGTAACGGCGGATTCTGTACTTTTCATAGTACTTATAAGGAATGGGATAGAGGTATGCATAATCGGGCATTGTCTGGTGGAAGCCTGTGTCAAATACACCTACCTGAGGAATATTGCCCATAATTTCCTGACATGCTCTTACACCTGTAAGGTTTGCAGGGTTATGAAGGGGGCTGAGTACGCTGCATTCCTTAACGGTCTCGATAACCTCCTCGTCGATGATTACCGACTTGGAGAACTTATCGGCACCGTGAACGAGTCTGTGTCCTACCGCTCCGATTTCGTCCATTGAAGAAATAACGCCGTGCTCTTTGCTTACAAGGGTATCAACAACGAGCTTTACTGCGTCCTCATGGTTCTTCATCTGAACGTCGATTTTGTAGTCATCTCTGCCATCAACCTTGTGCTTGAAGTTTCCGCCTTCGATGCCTATTCTGTCGCAAAGACCTTTTGCAAGAACTGCATCGTTGTCCATATCAATAAGCTGATATTTAAGAGATGAGCTTCCTGCATTGATAACAAGTATCTTCATACTAATCACTCCTGTTTATTATTTTTCTTTATAACAGAGTTAGTATAACACACTTTTTTGGATTTTGCAACTATTATTCAAGAAGGCTTTTAAGGAAAGTACAAATTTTTTTCTCTCGCCTTGACACCTTTACCTGAGTAAGTCCTAAAATCTTAGCAGTTTGCTGTTGTGTCATATCGTGATAATACCTGAGTTCGATAAGCCGTCTGTCTTCATCGGGAAGGCGTTTTACCGCTTCGGCAAGCGCGAGCTTCTCGACGTTACTGTCAGTTTCGTCGATGCCGAGCGGTAATTCGAAGTCACTTCCCTCTTCGTTTTCGAGAACGAGAGCCGAAACGGGCTTCGACGCATTCAGAGCAAAAACGGTGTCCTCCTCGCTGAGTCCAAGAGCAACACTTACCTCGGATATGGTAGGACTTACCCCGTGCTCTTTTTCGAATTCCTCTGAAAAGTGCTTTATATGAATGGCATTGGTTTTCGTTTCTCGGTTTATCTTTATGATTCCATCGTCTCTTAAAAATCTTTTTATTTCTCCGTAAATCATAGGAACAGCATAAGTAGTCAGCGCCGTATCGAAGGAAAAATCAAAGCCGCGAACTGCTTTTACCAGTCCTATCATACCTATTTGAACCAGGTCTTCAAAGTCTGCTCCTCTGTCTATAAAGCGTTTTGCAATGTTCTTAACAAGAGGGGTGTTTTCCTCGACCAGCTCGGAGAGAATCTTCTCATCTCCAAGTTTCGCTTTCTCTATGCGCTCTTTAGTGTTTGCAAAGCTATTCATTTTTTAAGTTTCTTTACAAGAGTAACCTTTGTTCCCTTTCCAATAGTTGAAGTAACCTTTAAACGATCGCAAAAGCTTTCCATAATTGAAAATCCCATACCGCTTCTTTCGTTTTCTCTGTCGGTGGTATAAAGCGGAGTTTTAGCAAGCTCAATATCCTCTATTCCGCATCCGAAATCTCTTATGGTTACTGTAAGTAGTTGATCTTCGTTATATGTAGCCTTCATTTCGACAATCCCGTCTTCTCTGCTCTTATAACCGTGTACAATCGAATTGGTAACCGCCTCCGACACCGAGGTTTTAATATCTGCTATTTCCTCCACTGTAGGATTAAGCGGCATTATAAAGCCTGTAATTATTATTCTTGACAGTGCCTCGTTTGATGAATGAGATAAAAACCTCACGGTTATCTTGTTCTGTATTTTCTTCATTTTTCAATCCCCTTTACTTTTACTATCTTATCAACTCCCGACATAGAGAGTATTCTCATTATTTTTTCACCCGGATTTACAAGCTCCATATCTATTCCGAGCTCGGTGGTTTTATTAAATCTACCTAGAATAAGCCCCAGACCCGAGCTATCCATAAACGTTGTGCGTGACAAGTCGAATATTACCTTTTCGGGCATTGCATCAAGAATTTCTGCATCTATTTCCCGTCTTAATTCCTTTGTTTCGTGGTGATCGATTTCGCCATTTGGGGCGACTATCAGAAGTCCGCCTATTCTGTTGTATTCCGCTGCCATAATTTTTCCTTCCTTAAAGCAAAAAAATATATCCTATGGATTTTCACGTCCATAGGATATATCATTTTAACTAAATATTTTGCTAAAATTTGTCGGCTTACTTAATTTTTTCAAGAGCATCGAGCGTATCGGCGAGCTGAGCCTTATACTTTTCAAGCTTTTCGCGTTCAACGGCAACCACCTTTTCGGGGGCCTTGCTTACGAATTCAGCATTGGAAAGCTTCTTTTCGAGTCTTGAAACTTCATTTTCGAGCTTATCCTTTTCCTTGGTGAGTCTTTCCTTTTCTTCGGCAAAGTCTACCATATCGGCAACAGGAATATAGAGCTTCGCTCCGTCTGTGATAAGCGTTACCGCACCTTCGTCTGCATAGTTTGAAACTATTTCAACAGAAGTAACCGAAGCAAGCTTATCAAAGAAGCCCTGTGCGTTCTTGAAGAGCTCGGGGTAAGGTGTGTCCACAAAGAGCTGTGTCTTGCGTGATACGGGCACCTTCATCTCGGTTCTTCTTGTTCTGATTGCGCGGATTGCAGAAATTACCTTTTCAAAATCTGCGCTTTCCTTTGCGAAGGAAAGGCTATCCATAGCCTTAGGCCACTCGGAAATCATAATGCTTTCTCCGTCGTGAGGAAGAGTGAGCCATATTTCCTCTGTGATAAAGGGCATAAAGGGATGGAGAAGCTTTAAGGTATTGGAAAGTACGTAGGAAATCACCTGCTGCGCCGCCTTGTTGGAAGGACACGCCTTGTCAAAGAGACGGGATTTCGCAAGCTCGATATACCAGTCACAGAAGATATCCCAGATAAAGTCATAAAGCTTTGCAAGGGCAACACCGAGCTCATAGTTGTCGATATTTGCAGTAACCTCCGAAACAAGCTTGTTATATGAATCGAGAAGCCACTTGTCCTCTGTCTGAAGGTCGGAGGCATCGGGAAGCTCAATCTTATCAACGTCAAGATTCATCATAACGAATCTTGCGGCATTCCAAAGCTTATTTGCAAAGTTTCTTGCCGCCTCTACTCTTTCCTGATAGAAACGCATATCGTTTCCGGGGGAGTTACCGTTAGCAAGAGTGTATCTGAGTGCGTCTGCGCCATAGTCTCTTATAATTTCAAGGGGGTCGATACCGTTACCGAGAGACTTGGACATCTTACGTCCCTGTGAGTCTCTTACAAGTCCGTGGATAAGAACGTCCTTGAAGGGAATTTCCCCTACCTGTTCAATAGCGGAGAAAATCATTTTACTTACCCAGAAGGTAATGATATCATAGCCTGTTACAAGAACGCTTGTGGGATAGAAGTACTTAAGGTCTTCCGTTTCCTCGGGCCAACCGAGAGTCGAGAAGGGCCAGAGAGCTGACGAGAACCAAGTATCGAGAACGTCCTCGTCCTGACGTACGTTCTTGCTCTGACACTTGGGACACACGGTTACTTCGTTTTCGGAAACAGTAATCTCTCCGCAGTCGTCGCAGTAGTACGCGGGGATTCTGTGTCCCCACCAGAGCTGACGTGAAATACACCAGTCCTGAATGTTCTCCATCCAGTTGAGATAGTTCTTGGAGAATCTTTCGGGAATAAAGCTTATCTCCCCTTCCTTTACAGCCTTTATAGCAGGCTCTGCAAGAGGAGGCATTTTTACAAACCACTGTTTAGAGGCGATAGGTTCAACTGTTGTACCGCAACGATAGCAATGTGCAACGTTGTGGGAATGCTCCTCGGTCTTAACGAGGAAGCCTGCATCCTCAAGGTCCTGAACAAGCTTACGTCTTGCGTCGTATCTGTCCATACCCTCGTATTCACCGCACTGCTCGTTAAGGTGAGCGTTATCATCGAACACGATAATATTTTCAAGATTGTGGCGCTTTCCTACCTCAAAGTCGTTAGGGTCGTGGCAGGGTGTTATCTTAACACAACCGGTACCGAACTCCATATCAACGTATTCATCGGCAATAATCGGAATCTTTCTGCCGATGAGAGGAAGTATAACGTTCTTGCCTACAAGGTGCTTATATCTTTCATCGTCGGGATGAACTGCAACGGCAGAGTCACCGAAATAAGTCTCGGGACGTGTTGTTGCAATAATAAGGCACTCGTCACTGTCCTCTATAGGATACTTGATATGCCAGAAATTACCGGGAAGGTCTTTATAATCAACCTCGGCATCAGAAAGAGCTGTTGCGCACTTGGGGCACCAGTTGATAATTCTGTATCCGTGATATATAAGTCCCTTGTTGTAAAGAGAAACGAAGGTTTTCTTTACAGCCTTGGAAAGCTCGGGGCTCATAGTGAATGCTTCTCTTGTCCAGTCGCAGGAGGAACCGAGCTTTTTAAGCTGATTTATAATAGTTCCGCCATACTGCTCCTTCCATTCCCATACACGGCGAAGGAAAGCATCGCGTCCAAGGTCATAGCGGGTCTTATTCTCGTTTACTCGGAGATATTCCTCAACCTTGATCTGAGTTGCAATGCCTGCGTGGTCGGTGCCGGGTACCCAAAGGGCATTATATCCCTGCATACGCTTGGTACGGATAAGAATATCCTGAAGAGTATTATCAAGGGCGTGGCCCATATGGAGCTGTCCTGTTACGTTAGGTGGTGGTATAACAATAGTAAAGGGTGTTTTACTATGGTCGTCAGAGGGCTTGAAGTATCCACTTTCTTCCCAGCTTTTGTAGAGTCTGTCTTCAAAATCCTTGGGATTATATGTGGTTGCGAGTGTCTTCTTCTCGCACTTTTCGTTTGCGTTACACATATTTACCGTCCTTTTATATCGTTTTATTCTATAAAACATCAAATCTATTTATCTATTATACAACTTTTTTCAAATAAATCAATCCATTTTTCAAAAATCTATAATTTTTTGAAAATATTTGCAAAATAAGGAATTATGTTGTATACTTTTTATATAAAAATTTTGGAGGAAGTTATGGCAAAGCATCCTTGGACGCCAAATCAAGAAAAGGCAATATATACGAAAGACAGTGATATACTTGTAAGCGCTGCTGCAGGAAGCGGAAAAACTGCGGTGTTGACAGAGCGAATCATAGAAAAGCTCCTTGACCCTGCAGAAAACGCTGACATTACGGATTTCCTCATTGCAACCTTTACCGTCTCGGCAACAACAGAGCTCCGTGAAAAGCTTTTTTCTGCAATCAACGAGAGATACGCTGAAAACAAATCGCTGAAAAAGCTAAAAAAACAGCTTATGAAGCTTCCCTCCGCCAAAATTTTGACAATTGATTCCTTTTGTAAGTACATAGCAAACGAGTGTGCCGCAACGCTCAACCTTCCGTCGGATATGACCTTGGGTGACGAGGGAGAGCTTTCGGCTATCGTTGATGAAGCAATAAACGAAATAACCGACGAATGCTTCGAGGGCGAGGTGTACGAGGATTTCTGCGACAGGTCATTTTTACCCGAAGGCGTAAGACGGGGATATCTGTCACTGGTTGATACCTTTTCCGCCTCAAAGGGATACGACCCCCTCGCGGATACAATAAAGCATTTGTATTTCGCTATTTTAAAATTTCCCGAGCCCTTCTCGCGAATGAGGCTTATGCTTAAAAGATATGAAGAAACGCTCAAGAGTCACTATATGGATAAAAGCGAGGCTTCTTTCTTTGATACTCACGTTGGAAAAATTATAAAAGCGGAATACACCGAAAGGGTTCACGTTGCGCTCACCTTGTTCGAAGCCGCACGCGACGAGCTTGTTTCAAGAGAAGCAATGGCGGAAAAGTATTCCGATGCAATTAACCACGACATTGCAGTCGCAACGCAAATTTACACTTCGGAAAACATGTCGGAAATGATAGCAAAGCTTTCCGAATACAAAGCTATATCCCTAGACAGGTTCAGTCCCACAACTGATGACGAAAAGTCGGCTCAAAAGAGCTTCAAGGCATATCGAGAGTGCGGAAAAGGAGTTATTGAAGGCTTAATAAAATCCTTCCCTATCGGCGACAGCGAGACGCTGTTCTCTCATATAGCCGATACATATTCTATCTGTTGTGAGCTTTTTGCTCTCATTCAAAAGGTGCATGAGCGCATTATGGAAAAGAAGCTTGAAAAGAGGATTCTTTCTTTTGATGACGTTGCGCATTTCGCATACAAAGCGCTTGTGGTTGAAGGTAGCTACAATCACGAAACGAGAGAATTTACAAAGACCGATTACGCCATATCTATGGGTGAAAAGTTCAACGAGATTCTCATCGACGAATATCAGGACGTAAACGAATTGCAGGATACGATTTTCCGTGCAGTTTCAAACTCTCACAATCGCTTTATGGTAGGCGACGTAAAGCAGAGTATATACAAATTCAGAGGCGCCACTCCCGAAATATTTATGGAGTACCGCAACACCTTTTTATCGGTTGACGAAGAAAGGGAAAGCTTTGCGCCAACTCTCATTTCTCTGCAGAATAATTTCCGTTCGGACAAATCGGTTGTAAATTTTGTAAATAACGTTTTTGAAGTTATCATGAACTACAGAAACGAGGATATATACAGAAAGGACGACCATCTGGTATTCTCGAAAAAGGAGGACAAGGAGCTCGAAACGGAATTATGCATCTTCAACGATTCGGGGGAGCTGGATTTTATTGCAGATAAAATTCTCACGATAGTCGAAGGCGGAGATTTTTCCTTCTCGGATATCTGTATCCTTGCAAGAAATCACAAATCTCTTATAAAAGTGCAGGAAGCTTTAACAAGCCGTCTTATTCCTTCGGATTATACGCCGAACAAAAGCTTTTTTGAAAGCTACGAAATTTCAACGATACTCTCGTTTTTAAGAGCCTGTGATAATCCCTCGGACGACGTACCTTTTTTGGCAACGCTCACCTCTCCGGTTTTTCATTTTACGCCAAGTGACCTTTTGACACTGAGACGCGGAAGCGTTGATACAGATATTTATTTTGCCGTGGCAGAATATGCAAGAAAAGGTGCAGACGAAAGCCTGAAGAGCAGATGTCAAGCGGTCATAGAGCGACTTGCAAGCTGGCGTGAAGCCTCTCGAAGACTCTCTTCCGAGTCGTTTATATGGCATATATATCAGGATACTCACCTTCAGGGTATCGCAGGTACGCTTAACAATGCAGACGAAAGACGTAAAAATCTTATATCGTTTTATGAAATGGCAAGAAGCTATGAAAGAAACGAATTCAAGGGAATTACGAAGTTTCTTTCCTACGTCGATAATATACTCACCCAAAAGAAGAATACCGGCGAAAAGGAAGTGTCAAACTGCGTACACGTTACAACCGTTCACGATTCAAAGGGTCTTGAGTTCCCCATATGCTTTTTCTGCTCCGCAGACTCTCTTATAAACAGGCAGGATGAAAAGGAGCGAATTGTTATGAGTGAAAGCTTCGGACCTGCATTCGCTATTCCCACAGGAAAGCTTGGCGCTAAGGTTAATACCTACGCCGAAAAGGCAGCCGTTGCAGAAACAAGAGCTGCAACCGCAGACGAAGAATTAAGGCTTTTATACGTTGCATTAACTAGGGCAAAATATAAGCTGATAATAACTGCTGACACAAACATAGACAAATTCATATCATATGCAAAAAGTGCCGTCTTAAACCGCACAACCTTCTCATACTTCATAAAAAATGCATCAACTGTTTTAAAGATGCTTGGAGCGGGTCTTATGAGCGAGCCATTATTCAAGAAAGCCGTGGAGAGCTTCCGCGGCGAGAATCTTGAATACTGCGGCGAAGGACTGAAGATAAACCTTTTTGCAGAGTATGAAAGCAAAAATCTTCTGAACGTGCCCGAGGTTACGAAGATTGATGCGAGAAACAGAGCGATTTCAAAAGAGGAAATAGATTTTGCGATGAAGGATATCGCCACCCCTCTTTTAAAGGGTACCCCCTTCAAAATATCGGTTTCAGAAATACGCGAAGGACTGCTTGACGAAACCGACGTTAAAGCATCGGGAATCCGACGTTACCCTGAATTTATGGCTATGGATTCTTCCAATCTTTCCTCCTTTACGGGAATTGCGATGCATACGTTTATGCAATTTTGCAATTTTGAAAATTGCGTTAAGAACACTACCTTAAAGGAAGCCGAAAGGCTCTTCAAATACGGCTTTATCACCGAGGAGCAAATGAACGTGCTGAACCACAAAGCCCTCTCGGATTTCTTCAAGTCGAAGATATACAAGGAGATTGCTAAATCCAAGAAGGTAGAAAGAGAAAAGAGATACACTATTCTTATGCCATCGTCGGAATTTTTTAAGGACGAGAAAAAGAAAGAATACCTTGACAAAGAGTCAAGGAAAACTCTTATACAGGGTGTTATCGACTGTTACTATATGAATGACGACGGAAGCTATACGATAATCGACTTCAAAACGGACAACGTCAATAAAAAAGACGGAGAGAAGGCCCTTATTGAACGGCACGCCCGTCAGCTAAACCTTTACAGAAAATCTGTCGAAGAAATAGAAGGCGTTTCGGTGGCAAATGTATATATTTATTCTTTTTGTCTGTCAAAGGAAATCGAAATTGGGCAAAATGACAGTTGACCTTTTTAAAGTATTTTGGTATACTTTAGAGTGATATGTATATTGGGAGTAGAAAAGTATGAAATACACTTACAATACAAAGGGAACCTGTTCCAGACAGATAACCTTTGAAATCGAAGGAAACGTAGTAAAAAACGTCAGCTTCATAGGAGGCTGTAACGGAAACCTTAAAGCCATTTCCTCTCTTGTTGAGGGGCTTACGGTTGAACAAATTGAAGAAAAGGTTCGTGGAATCAAGTGTGGCTTCAAAAATACCTCTTGCTCTGACCAGCTTGCAATTGCGGTAAGAGCGGCTTACGAGGAAAATAAAAAACAATGAAGATACCATATTCTTTTTCACTTTCCGCAACGATAGCCGGTGCTTTTATAGGTGCCGGCTTTGTATCGGGTCAGGAGCTTTGGCAGTTTTTCGGTCGGTACGGTTGTTTCGGAATTGCAGGGCTTTTAATATCAATACTCGGAATAGTAGTTTTATCATTTCTCATTATGAGATACGCTATGATAAAGGGCGCTTCCACGTTTATAAGCATTATAACACCAAGCGAAAGCAAAATATCAAAGATACTTTTGTTTCTCTTGGAAGCGGTTTTTTACTTCTGCCTTCACTTAATTATGACCGCAGGCGCGCGCTCTCTTATGAACGAGTACTTCAAGCTTGATATAACGGTATCGGCAATTATTTTTGTGTCGGTCGTTGCTGTAATATCACTTACGGGTGTCAAAAAGATAATTTCGTTTTTTGCGGCGGTTACTCCCCTTCTGACAATAAGTGTTCTCGTTATATCCGCGATAAGCATTACGAAAAACGGAATTCATATTCCTGCATCCGATGAAAGCTTTTTCGCGGCGCTCATTTCTTCCCTTCTCTACATATCCTACAATTTCATTGCAGGTGTAGGAGTATTTGCGGCGCTTGGCAGAGTTTTAAAAAGCTCAAGAGTTTTAAAAAGCTCCTCCGTCCTTGCATTTCTCTTTCTTTTACTTTTGAGTGGGGCTATTCTGCTCGGTATATTCTCGGTACCCGAATCGTCTGACTTTGACCTGCCTATGATAGCTATAGCGAATTTGCTGAATCCTACACTCGGAATTTTCTATTCGGTGCTTCTCATCCTTGCAATGACAGGTTGTTCTATTTCCTCACTTTTCCCTCTTGTACAGCTTGGGAAAAATTCTGTAGCGAAGAAAATTATTTTGAGTGCAGTTATTTCGGTTCTCTCGGTAATACTCAGCTCAATCGGATTCAAGGAGCTTGTATCCACGATTTACCCTGCATTCGGATACATAGGATTTATAATTATAGCATTCGTTATCGTCAACACAATAAGAACTTATAAAGAAAGGATTAAGTAATGAGACTCAGACGCCACGTAGATATGCTTGAAGGCAGCATCCTTAAGAATATGATAATTTTCTGTATTCCCATAATACTTACGAACTACATACAGGTTCTTTACAGTGCAGCCGACATCATGGTTGTAGGAAAGTTTGGAAGCGATGCAGCGTTGTCAGGTGTTACGGCGTGTAACTCTCTTATAAATCTCATTGTAAATTTCTTTCTTGGTCTTTCTGTCGGAATTAACGTCGTAGTATCCAACAGAATAGGAGCAAACGACCCCGTTGCCGTAAAAAACGGTGTAAATACTACCGTGTTTCTTGCTCTTTTCGGAGGTCTTCTTGCAGGCGCTATCGGTTTCTTTGCCTCGGAGGGTATGCTTGTTCTTATGAACACTCCCGCCGAAACACTCCCCGAAGCATCAATATATGTTAAGATTTATTTCCTCGGCGTTCCCGGAATTCTTATGACCAATTTCGGCTCATCCGTTCTTCGTTCTGCAGGTGATACTCAAAGGCCCTTGTACTTTATGATAGCATCGGGACTCACTAACGTTATATTAAACCTTATACTCGTTATTGTATTCCATCTTGATGCGGCAGGTGTTGCGATAGCAACGACAGCATCGAACTACTTGTCGGCAATTCTTGTTTTCATATCTCTTACAAAAATAGAAGGTATGTGCAGACTTTACGTCAAAAAAATCAAATTTCACTTTAAAACCGCCCTCGATATTTTCAGAATCGGTGTACCCTCGGGCATAAACGCCAGTATGTATGCCATTTCAAATACTATTATACAGTCATCTGTTAACTCATTCGGACAGTATGCAGTGTCGGGAAACGGAATTGCTACAAATCTTGATAACGTTCTTTCCCTTTCGCTGCAAAGTGTTTATCACGCAGCTATGACCTTTACCGGTCAAAATCATGGTGCAAAAAATTATAAGAGAATACGACCCATCTTCTACAATGCATTGCTTCTTGACGTACTTATATGGCTCATTCTCGGCAGTGCTGTTATTGTTTTCAGAGAGCCTCTTTTGTATCTGTTCTCAAGCAATCCCAAGGTAGTAGAAATTGCCATGCTTAAAGTACTGATACTTGCTACTGCATTTATTTTCGGCGGTTGGATGGACGTGTCTACAGGATGCCTTCGAGGTCTTGGATACTCAACGGTTCCAATGTTCGTTTCCCTCATCGGTGTATGTGCGCTAAGAGTACTTTGGATATACACAATATTTGCGGCAAATCCATCTCTTAAAATGCTCTACTTATCCTACCCCGTCAGCTGGTTTGTAACCTTTGCGGCTAATACTATCATTTACATTGTCGTAAGTAAAAAGGTTATTAACAAGCTAAAGGAAGAAACCTTGTAATTTATATCGACAAAACTCGAGAACCGTGTTATAATTATTCACAACCTTCTACCACGGAGATACCATATGAACAAAAAGATGAGAAAATTCAGATATGACAGACTTTTGATTTTACTTCTTCTTTGTGCAGTAGTAATAACGGTAATTACGTACTTTGTAAAATTCATTGTATTTTCAGTTGATAAAATAATGTCTCTCGGAAAAAATCCCGACGATATTGCGGTGATGGACGATTATGATAATCTTTTGCCAAGCAACGCTCCGGCAATATCACTTAAAAACGATGCTTATATTCCCGAGCCACTTATATATGACGATTACTCCGAGCAGCTATATTCAAACGTTAACAGTCAATATGCGCTTCTTTACTGTGTTAACAACAGAAAGGTTCTTGCACGAAAAGGCTCGCAGGAAAGAATGTTCCCTGCCTCTATGACAAAGGTGATGACACTTATCGTTGCGGTTGAAAATATAATTGATATTGACGATACCTTTACTATGACCTTTGAAATTATAAATCCCCTTTATTTGCAAAACGCTACCGTTACCGGATTCAAGTCGGGCGACGTTGTAACAATACGCGACCTTCTTTACGGCATTATTCTTCCGTCGGGTGCCGATGCTACCGTATCCATTGCAGAATACGTTGCAGGCAGTGAAGAAAATTTTGTTGAAATGATGAATGAGAAAGCCGAGGAGCTTGGACTTATAGATACTCATTTCACCAACACCAGCGGTCTTCACGATGAAAACCACTATACAACGGCTTACGATATGGGCATTATCCTTGAGTATGCTATACAAAATGAGCTTTGCCGTAAGATTCTTTCCACCTACAAGTACACCACTACAGGAACAACAACAGATTCCGAAACCGGCGCGAGAAAGCCAATAGAGTTCTATTCAACCATGTTCAACAAGGTTAAGAGCAATCAGATAGAGGGAATGGAAATATGCGGAGGTAAAACAGGATATACAGCCCAGTCCAGACACTGTCTTGTAAGCTTTGCAGAAAAGAACGGCAAAACCTACATTGCGGTTACGGGCTATGGCGAAACAAAGTATTCTCCCATATACGATATGATAGAAATGTACACCAATTATACATACTAAAAAATAAAATGCGAGTTCAAAAGAACTCGCATTTCTCTTTTATTCTTGATTAGCCGTTATAGCATTCTTCATCACAGATGATAACAACGTTAGGATGTGTCTTGAGGAAGGTTGCGGGATTTGCAGTTGTAATGGTATCATCAAGAAGCTTCTTTACTGCCTCGTGCTTGTTTTTGCCGTTAGCAAGAAGGACTATCATCTTGGACTTGAGGATGGATACCATACCCATTGTGATTGCCTGTGTGGGAACTTCGTCAATGCTGTTGAAGAGTCTGGAGTTTGCTTCAATAGTGTCCTCTGTAAGCATTGTACGGTGTGTACCGGCGATAAGGTCTGCATCAGGCTCGTTGAATCCGATGTGTCCGTTTCTGCCTATACCGAGAATCTGAAGGTCGATTCCGCCAGCAGCGTCGATAGCGTCATCATATTCCTTGCCTTCCTTAACGGGATCCTCTGCCATACCGTTAGGAACTCTTGTCTGCGCCTTATCGATGTTTACGTGGTCGAAAAGATACTTGTTCATAAAGTATCTGTAGCTCTGGTCGTTATCAGGCTTGATGGGATAGTACTCATCAAGATTGAAGGTCTTGATTTTCGAGAAATCAATCTCTCCTGCCTTGTTCATATCGATAAGTTTCTGGTACATACCGATAGGGGTTGTACCTGTGGCAAGTCCGAGAATACTGTCGGGCTTAAGTGTCATCTGTGCCGCTACAAGCTTTGCAGCCTCTGCGGACAGTTCGTCGTAATTCTTTACTACGATAACTCTCATGTTGTTTCTCCTTTTATTTCTTTTTTATTTTAATAATTGCATCAAAGCATTTTGTGCCGTTTGTTAAATTCTCTGCCTTAAAAAACGCAGAGTCCGGGGATTTGGTGTAGGTTATTGAAAGTGAGTCCCCCATTCTCGCTTCGTTAAGATAATCGATTCTTATTTCGGATACAAATTCGTCCTCTTTTATCCCACCCATTGCATCAAGACATATATCGGGATATCTTGTATTGTTCATATGAATATTTTCATCAATATCACAAAAGGCAACAGTGTACGGATAAGTATGAGTTTCCGTTCCTTCGGGAAAAGCGAATCTGTCATCTATCTCAAAAGAACAAAGCTCATTCAGCACAGGCTCGGAAAAGAGCACCGATGGGCGACATATCTTTCTTGAATTTATATCAATAAGAACCCAATACGAGCTCGTTTCGGCAACGACCTCTCCGTCCTTTTTGAGAACGTAGTCTCTTATAAAGCTGACACCCTTGGTTTTTCTGTGGCAGGAGGAAAGCTCCGGCTTATCGTAAACCGAAAGCGGCTTATAGAATCTTGTCATCATTCTTGCAAGGACAAATGCAAGTCCTCTGTCGAGAAGTGTCTTCGAATCAATACCGAAGGTATCAAGGTCATCGGTTGCTATCTGCTGAAAAAATTTATATATCGACGAAGGTTTATGAGTTTTATTGAAAAGCACATCGTAATTGCATATTTGTATGTCTTTGGTTTTTGCCATATTTACACCTCTTTACTATAATACCACAAAAAGTAAATTATGTCAAAGGTATTTTAACTATTGTAAAAAAAATAAAAATATGTTAGAATGTTTTCAGAGGTGATCAATTTGAATTACACTGAGGCTCCCGCGTTTCTCAAAAAATTTGTTATGCAAAAGAAGATAATCGAAAACCGTTCAGACTTGACCGTTAACGAATACTGCCTCGATATCTGTAATTTTTTCAAATACATTTACCCGAAGAAGCAAAGGCTTGGAAACGTAGAGGTTGACCTTGATTCCATACCCGAGGAATTTGTTCTCGGTATTCAAAGTGAGGATATATACGATTATATGCTTCACGTTGCCCTTGATAAGAAAAACCAGGCGGCATCCCGTGCAAGAAAGCTTGTTGCAATAAGAAACTTTTACGCTTTTCTAAAAAAAGAAAAGCTTATAAAAGATAATCCTGCATCCGATATTACCTCTCCCACTGTCAAGCAGGCACTTCCGAAATATCTTACCCTTGAAGAATCCAAGCGTTTCCTCGATGCAATCCTATCTGACACCACAAACGAAAACAAGGCAAGAGATTTTGCTATGATGGTGCTTTTCCTCAACTGCGGTATGCGACTTTCCGAGCTTGTGGGAATTGACTTTCATCACGTGGATATGAAAGAAAAGAAGCTCATTGTTACAGGTAAGGGTAACAAGCAGAGAACCGTATACATAAACGACATGTGTGTTGATGCTATTGAAAAGTATATGAAAATACGCCGAGGTATCAGCTGTAAGGATTCCAACGCGTTATTTATCAGCCGTAATAACAGGAGAATAAGCAATAAGACCGTGCAATGGATAGTGAAAAAATATCTCACCCTTGCAGGACTTGGGGGTCGTGGACTTTCTACTCATAAGCTGAGGCACACAGCCGCTACTCTTATGTACGGTACAGGTAAGGTGGATATCCGTGTACTTAAAGACATTCTCGGTCACGAACAGCTTAACACCACCCAGATATATACACACGTAAGCGATGCGCAAATGAAAAACGCAATAAACTTAAATCCGTTGTCGAATTCCGACATCAAGGAGGACTAAATAATTATGAAATCTATAAATAACAACAATTCACACTCACTCACGGTAAAGGTTTTTGAAGAAATAGAACAGGCTATCCTTTCGGGTGTATATTCGGTGGGCGACCAGCTTGTTGAATCAAAAATTTCACTTGAGCTGGGCGTAAGCAGAACACCCGTAAGAGAGGCACTAAAGCAGCTTGAGCTTGACGGACTTGTAATGACCATTCCCAACAGAGGTACCTTTGTTGTGGGAATATCCACAGAAGATATAATAGACATTTACACTATAAGAGTTGCCGTCGAAGGAATAAGCTCGCAATGGGCGGCAGAAAGAATAACCGATGAAAAGATAAAAGAGCTTGAAACGATAGTTGAGCTTCAGGAATTCTACTCTTCGAAATCCGACGTTCTGCAGCTTTTACAGCTCGACAGTAAGTTCCATGAGGTAATAAACGACGTTTCGGGAAGCCGTATTCTCAAGCACACCCTTGACTCCCTTCACAATCATTCAAAGCGCGCAAGAGAATCTTCACTCCTTTCGGCAGGAAGAACAATTGAGGCGGTAAAAGAGCATCGCGCTATTTTCGAAGCAATCGCCGCAAAGGATTCAAAGAAAGCAAAGGAGCTTGCCGAAAGACATATAATGAATGCAAGAGATAATATACTTGCTCTTTTGAATGCTAAAGAGAATTAAAAGAAACGGACTGTAAAATTTATATTTTACAGTCCGCTTTGTTTATTGTGATTTGCCTCTTGATACTATGCCAAGAACGTCTACAACGTCATCCCCGTCAATGAGATATATTTTGTCGTAAAGGTTTACGGTTGAACAACAATGACCCGGAATATAGCGAAGGGTGTCCCCTACTTTATAAGAATGGTCGTACTTCGTAATCAAGCCGTGTTCCTCGTGAAGGTCAATAGAATAGTCCTTCATTCCGTAAACTTCCGGCATACCTTGGTCAACTCCACAGCTTTTTACTCCCGAATCGGTGACTATCCTATCCTTCTTGGTGCTGATGACTGTTGTAAGAACAAAGAGAGAGTTTTCAAAGGATATCGGAAGCTTGTTATAGGACGAATCCGAAAAAATATAGCTTCCCGCCTGTGCTTCGTTATATACCTTATACGGTGCTTTGTCTTCAAGAGTTCCTGTACTTATTCCACTGACAACAGGGACTTCAATTCCATTTTCTTTAAGTGCCGTAACAACTTCTTTTACTTTATTGATAACCCCCTCCGCCTCTCTGCATCTCTTCTCATTGTCTTTTTCGTGAGAAAGGTGTCCTGCATACGCTTGAATTCCTTCTAATGAAAGGCGTTTCAGGTTATTTTTTATCCAAAGCGAAAGCTCTACCGTTTCTTCCACGTTGCCTCCGCATCGATTCATACCTGTATCAAGCTCTGCGTAGCAGGACATAAATGAGTCCGCTTCCGTTAAAGCTTTTTCTATGTTGTTTGCATTTTCTATCGAATCAACAAGCACGGTAAGCTTTGCTCTTTTGGCGAGATGAGCCATATCTTTTATTTTCTTTTCGGTTACTATCTCGTTTGCAATAAGGACGTTTTCGACTCCATTATCAACAAGGTCAAAAGCCTCTCCGAGCTTTGCACAACACACACCCACGGCACCAAGCTCTATTTGCTTCTTGGCAATATAGGGGCATTTGTTTGATTTATAATGAGGGCGCAGCATTATGCCGTACTTTTCAACAAGTTCCTTCATCTTTGAGAGATTTTTCTCAAAGGTGCTTTTTTCAAGAATAAGGGCGGGGGTAGATATATCTGATATTTTCATATAATCTCCTAAATATTTTTTATAATTGTAACACATTATAAATAAAATAGCAACATAAAATTTCCATTGACAACATTTCAATAACGTGATATAATAGTTTCGCAAACTAGATGAGAGGATTTGTTTAACTATATGAATAAAAAGAAGAATTATGCACTTTATGACAACATCAAGTTCCGTGACTTCAGACATCTTTTGGAGTATACCGTATCTCTTCCCGATAAGACTGCTTTCAAGTACAGATATAAGGGTGAGATACACGAAATATCCTACAGAGAATTCAGTGGTGAGGTTGAAGTGCTCGGAAACGCTTTAGCAAATCTCGGGCTTGACGCAGGTCACGTTGCGATTCTCGGAGAAAACTCATATAGATGGATAAACATATATTTATCTCTTCTTGTAACGAGAGCGACGGTTGTTCCCATTGACCGTGAGCTTCCCGAAGGTGAAATGCTCAACGTGCTCGACTCCTCCGACAGTGAGGTGATATTTTACTCAAAGGATTTCGAGGGATTTATTGAAAAGAACAAAGATAAGCTTACCAAGGTACGCAAGTTTATCTGTTTTGAGTCCTGGACTCCGATTAAGGAGGGCTCTCCCCTAAGTGACAGTCAGAAGATTGACTTTTTCGATTTATACGAATACGGAAAGAGCTGTGATAAGAAGGCGTATCGCGATATAACCTTTAAAAACGACGACGTAAAGCTTCTTGTATACACTTCGGGCACTACAGGCGTTGCAAAGGGTGTAATGCTAACTATCGAAAGTATCACATCAATGATATACGGAGGCCTCAGTCTTGCGCTTCTTGAAGGCACTTGTCTTTCCGTTCTCCCCTATCATCACACCTATGCGTCGGTCTGCGATATTCTCGGAGGTCTTAAATCTCACGTAACTATATGTATAAACGAGAGCATCAGAGCGGTGCCCCTTAATCTTAAAGAATACAAGCCCGACTATATGTTCCTTGTGCCGAGGTATCTTGAAATATTCTACGACAGAATAATGAAGGAAGCCGAAAAGACAGGAAAAGACATGCTTCTTCGCAAAATGATACCCGTAACGAACTCGCTTCTCAAGGCGGGCATCGACGTAAGAAAAAAGCTTTACAAATCGGTTCACGCGGCGTTTGGAGGAAACATCAAAACACTGTTATCGGGCGGAGCTCTCCTTCGTCCCGACCTTGGTGATTTTTTCGAAGCCGTAGGACTTCCCGTGGTTATCGGATATGGTATCACCGAATGCTCTCCACTTGTATCCGCAAACAGAAACGAGTTCTACGACGTGAGAACGGTAGGTCTCCCCTTGCCCGGTGTTGAGGTGAGAATTGACTCGCCCGACAAGGAAGGAATCGGTGAAATTATGGTAAAGGGTCCTATCGTTATGAAGGGCTACTACAAGAACGAAGAAGCAACAGAAGAAGCCTTCGACGGCGAATGGTTCAAGACGGGTGACTATGGTTTTATAAACGAAAAGGGACAAATCTCAATTACGGGAAGAAAGAAAAACATAATTGTTCTTTCTAACGGTAAAAACGTTTATCCCGAGGAAATAGAAAACTATATTGCAACAATTCCTCTTGTGGAGGAGGTTGTGATTTATTCGCTTGAAAACTCAAAGGGTGACGAAACCGCTCTTTGCGCTGAAATATATCTAAATCCCGAAAAGACCGAAAATGCCGGTGTTGCGACAAAGGAAGAAAAGATAAAATATATAACCGAAAAGGTAAGAGAAAAGCTTGAAGCACTTCCGAGCTATAAGCAAATTCGCAAAATCGTAATAAGAGATAAGGAATTCGAAAAGACCACAACCAAGAAAATCAAAAGGAACTTAATAGAAAAGAGCAAAGAATGAGGTGCTGACAGCACCTCATTTTTTTGAAATGCAGAAATATAAAAGTTTACTTGATTTTAAAAGAAAAAATTGGTATAATATAATTTAAGAAGCAAAGAAAGGAGAGAGTTATGGATACGGTTGGTGTAGTTTCGGAATACAATCCTTTTCATAAAGGGCATAAGTTTCAGCTTGACGAAATCAAGCGCATATCAGATGATGCGAGTATCGTTTGTATCATGAGTCCGAATTTTGTTCAACGCGGTGAGCCTGCTCTTTTCGATAAATATGCAAGAGGTCGGTGCGCGGTAGACGAAGGTGCAGACCTTGCGGTGTCCATGCCTCTTGTACACGCTCTTCTTTCGGCTGAAGGCTTTGCGGAGAGTGGAATACACATTGCAAAAAGACTTGGCGTAACACATCTTGCATTCGGTGTAGAGGATGACGACCTTTCACTTCTTACAGAGGTTGCAAATGCACTCACAGACAGCAAATTCGACATCATAATGAAAGAGGAAACAGAAAAGCATCCTTCCGTCTCCTATGCAACTCTTCGTGAAAAAGCAGTGCTTTCGCTTCTTGGCGAAAGAGCCGCAAATATAATAAAGACTCCTAATAACATTCTCGCAGTAGAGTACCTTAAGGCGATAAAAAAATTTGCGCCCGATATAAAACCGCTCCCCATAAAACGAAAAGGAAACGCTTATCACGATGAATCGGAAACGGGAGAAATCCTCTCTGCAACGTCGATAAGAAAAATATCAAAAAGCGGCGGTGACTTTCTTTCGCACCTTCCTGATGCTGCCCGAGAAGTGCTTGGAGCTGCGAGTCCTTTCAACTATGAAAAATATGAAAATTTCTTATATTCCGTTATAATTTCAAAAAGCAGTAATATTTTGGCAAAATATACAGGAAATTCAGAGCTTGCAAACATTATAAAAAACAGTGCAGAAAAATATACTGATTTCAGAGGCTTCCGCACCTCCCTTTCAAGAAGAAAGCATCCCGAAACGAAAATCGACAGAACGCTCGTGAATCTGCTTCTTGACGTGGAATACGACGTCTATATGCACAAGGAGCCTGAATATATAACACTTCTTGCAATGAACGAAAGAGGGCGAAGAATAGTGTCTCGCCTACGGCACAGTGACGGCGCCGTTATAATGTCAAGAGGAGCTGATTTCAAGAAGCACGCTCTTGCTTCGGCGGAAAAAGAGGTATTTGCCGACAGTATCTATGCAAGATGTATGACGTCACCCGAGGAAGGCAGTTGGTTCATAAAAAAGAAGCCGTATACAAAAGAGGGGTTAAAATGAAAAAGAAAATTCTGTTTATAGGTATCACCATGAACTGCGCGGGAAGTGAAAAGTCATTTCTCTCGTTCATAAACACGCTCGACCTTGATAAATACGAGGTAGACCTTCTTCTCGCAAAGAAGGAAGGACTTTTTATGTCCTCCCTTCCCGAAGGAATCAACGTTTTGGATATGGGACATTTCGGAGAGGTGTTCAAGCTCAGCTCCAAAAACGCTTTCCACCTTATTTTTAACACCTACATAAAGAAAAATCCTCTTTACGCTTTTGACATTCTCCCGTATTTCACAGGGCTCGTTCTGTTTAAGAAAAAGAGGGTAAGAATAGCTACTAAAATGTGGCTTCATCTGATGAACAAGATGCCCGAGGTGAAAAAGGAATATGACGTTGCGGTAGCGTACTGGGGTGACCGCACGATGTTCTATATGATAGATAAGGTGAAGGCGAAGAAGAAGATAACCTGGCTTCACTTCGACTACTCTTTCCCAAAGCGTGATAACGATATCTATCTTCCTTATTTTGAAAAGTGCGATAAAATAGTAAACGTATCTACTGTAGTAGACGATGCACTTAAAAGAGAGCTTCCCACTCTTTCGGACAAATGCGTTGTAATCGAAAATATAAATAATCCTCTGCTCATCGAAAAGATGTCCCGCGAGGGCAAGGGGTTTGAAGATGATTTCAAGGGTACGAGAATTCTGACGGTAGGCAGAATAGCCGACCAGAAGGGTTATGACCTTGCTATTCCCGCATTGAAGAAGCTTATTGATGAAGGATATAACGTAAGATGGTACGTTGTCGGGGGTGCCGACGATGACTATGCGGATTATATCAAGGGACTAGTAAAAGAAAATGCCTTGGAGGAGAGCTTTATCTTCCTCGGCACTACTCCAAATCCATACACATATCTTGCGGAGTGCGATATCTATGCACAGCCCTCTCGATACGAAGGAAAGCCCATTGCGGTTGAGGAAGCAAAGATTATGAAAAAGCCCATCCTGGCATCCCGTTACCTTTCGGCAGAAGAACAGCTTGAAGGCGGAAAGCTCGGTCGGGTGTGTGATATTTCGGTTGAAGGAATATACGAGGGACTCAAGGCTCTTATCGAAGATGCAGAAATCCAAGAAGAGTATATAAAAGAGCTTTCGTCGAGGGATTTTTCAAACAGATACGAAATAGAAAAATTCTACGACTTTTTAGGATAAAATATGTTTGGATACATTAAGCCTGACCGTGACAATCTGCTTGTAAAAGACCTCGCTCTTTACAAGGCAGTATATTGCGGTCTATGTGCTACAATAAGAAATAACGTTTCCTTTATTCTTCCCTTTAAGCTCAGCTACGATTTTGTTTTTCTCACGATGGTAAGAGAGGCAATAACCGAAGAAAAAGCGATTTTAACAAAGGGCAGATGCAAATACAATCCTTTGAAAAAGGTTGCCTACAGTATACCGAAGGACAGTGCTTTGTTCACGGCAAATTCAGCGCTTATACTCACCTGTCTCAATATAAAGGACGACCTTTCGGACGGCGATACAAGTATTTTCAAAAAAGCGGTACAGTTGCCCTTATATTTACATTTCAGCGCTAAAGTCAAGGGGCTTGCAAAGAAATTTCCCGAGTATGATGAATTGATGAAAAGAATAACTAAAAGTCTTGATGACCTATCTCTTGCCGAGAAGGAGAAAAGTGCTGACATCGATTACGTTTCGGGTCTCTTTGGAAACGTTTTATCAGATATTCTTTCCTTCGGGCTGGAAGGAAAGGATGAGTTGATAGCGCGGTCTATCGGTAAAGCTGTGGGAATATATATCTATACGGCAGATGCCATAGACGACCTTGAAAAAGATGAGAGAAGCGGTGTATTCAACCCTCTTTTATCCCACTTTGGCACATCAAAAAGCGTGCGTGACAACATAAACGCCATCGACTCCTCTCTTGCGATGCACACTAAAAATATGATAGCGGCATTTAATCTTTTAGATAAGTCGCCTTATTCTGCAATAATAGAAAACATACTGGAACTTGGGCTTTCGAAGGAAAGCTATAGAATAATGACAAAAAACGGAGGCAAAAATGACTGATCCTTACAAGGTGCTTGGGGTTGACCCCGGCGCAAGTGATGATGAAATTAAGAAAGCATACAGAGAGCTTGCGAAAAAGTATCATCCCGACAATTACGTAAACAATCCTCTCAAAGACCTTGCCGACGAGAAGATGAAGGAAATAAACGAGGCATACGACAAAATAGTAAGTGACAGAAGAAGCAGTCACGGTGGCTCATACTCCTCGAGCGGTGCTTCAAGCACAAGCTTTTCGCAGGTGCGTCAGTACATTATGAATGGCAACTATCTTGATGCGGAAAGTCTTCTCAATGCCACACCTCAGGCATCGCGAAACGCCGAGTGGAACTATCTCAAAGGTTGTATTGCTATGAAAAGGCAATATTATACTCAAGCTTATTCCTACCTTCAGCGTGCCTGTATGATGGACCCCACAAACACCGAATATCAAACGGTTTTCAGCCAGCTTCAAAACGCCCAGAATACCTACGGCGGCTTTAATATCACACGTACAGGCGGCGATTGCTCGTCCTGTGATTTGTGTACCGGACTTATCTGCGCCGATTGCTGTTGTGAATGTATGGGCGGTGACCTTATAAGGTGTTGTTGATATGAGAAAAAGAAAAACAACTGCCACTGCCTTTTCGGGCATAGCAATTGCTCTTATAGTAATACTTCTTTTTATAGCGAGTATAGTAGACGTGCTTGACTATACCGCGTCTGCGATTTGCGGACTCATCGTAACCTTTATACTTGTGGAGTTCGGTGCTTCCTTTGCAATTGCGGTATATGCTTCCTCTACTATTCTTTGCATTATAATGATTCCCTCGAAAATCGCAGCAGTGCTTTACATCACCTTCTGCGGTTGGTACTCTTTTATAAAGCCGCGACTCGAAAGAATACGCGAGCCTTGGGGAACGATTTTAAAATTTTTGATATTCAATGGCGTTCTTGCACTCATTGTATTTCTTACGTTGAAGATCTTTATGATTGAAAAGATTTCAACTTTTGTAATTGTGCTTCTGGTGCTTGTTTCAAACTTCACTTTTCTTCTCTATGATATTCTTATAACGAAGCTCATCTGGTTATACGTTCACGTATACAGGAAAAAGTTAAAATTCATAAAATAAAAGGGGCTATACGCCCCTTTATTTTAATTTGATATTACGTCGTTTATGCGATATACTTCGAGGAATTGCTCTCTCTTTCTCTTAGCCATTTCTTCCATCATAATTCTGTCATTAGGGTCAAGCTTTGCAATTTCCTCTTCGGAAAGCTTACCCTTATAGAACTTATCAAAATCAAGGGCGAAGTTAATGTCAAGGCAATCAATTTTTCCTTCACGTTCGCAGATAACAAGGTTGGATTTACCTTCATAAAGAAGCTCTACCGCCTTGAATGCCATAAGAGATGCGGTCATACGGTCTCTCTGTGTAGGAGAGCCACCTCTCTGTACGTGAGAAAGTCTTGCATGCTTTGTTTCTATTCCCGTTCTTTCCTGAATAATTCCCGCAAGGCTCTCAGAGAAGTTCTTGCCCATATTTTCAGAAACTACGATGATAAAGTTGCGCTTCTCGTTGCGCTTTGATTCAAGCATCTTGTTTACAAGTGCATCCTCGTCGAAGGGGATTTCCTTTGTAACTATCGCAGTTGCACCAACGGCAATACCTGCATAAAGCGCAAGGTAACCCGAGCCGTTGCCCATAACCTCAACAACGTCGCAACGGGCGTGAGACTCACAGGTGTCTCTGAGTCTGTCAACCATCTGAACAACGGTGTTAAGCGCCGTGTCAAAGCCGATAGTATAATCTGTGCTGGAAATATCGTTATCGATAGTACCGGGAATGCCGATACAGGGAATTCCTCTTGCGGTAAGGTCGCGGGCGCCTCTGAAGGTTCCGTCTCCGCCTATCGCAACGATACCGTCGATCTTATTATCAATACAAGTTTGTACCGCCTTCTGCATACCCTCTTCCGTCTTGAACTCAATGCAACGGTCGGAATAGAGTGCTGTGCCTCCGATGTTTATAATATTAGATACGTCTCTGTCGTTGAGAAGCTTCATATCGTTATCTATAAGACCTTTATAACCACGTCTGATACCCATAGCTTCGGTACCGTTTGCGAGAATCGCTCTTGTAATTGCTCTGTAGCAAGGATTCATACCCGGAGCGTCGCCGCCCGATGTGAGAATACCTATACGTCTGAAAACCTTTTCTGCCATGTCTCCTCCAAAATAGTATTAAAATTATCTTTATTATGATACACCTTTTTTTAAAATATGTCAATATTAAACTGTCATATTTTTACAGTTTGACAAAAAAATCACAATGTGTTATAATATCTTGAGGTGAAAATATGTTAAACGTGATAGCTCTCCCCCTTCCTCCTTTTGATACTAACTGTTATATAGTATCCGAAGTGAACGGCAAAAAATGCATAATTATCGACCCTGCCTCTTCGCCCGAAAAAATAATAAATATAATTTCCGCAAGAAAGCTCTCCCCTGTTTCAATTGTTTTGACTCACGGGCACTTCGACCATATCGGCGGGGCGGATTTTCTTCGAGAGACTTATAATATTCCTTTATGCATCCACGAGGCAGATGCCGAGCTTCTCGACTCCCCCGAAAAGAATGCATCAAAGCATCTTACCTTTGGAGAGGTTTATATAAAGCCTGCCGATACGCTTTTGAAGGAAGGTAGTGTAATAAAATTCGGTAAAGAAAAGCTTCGTATAATGCATACTCCGGGTCACACGAAGGGCTCTTCGGTTCTTATAGGCGAAAGCGCTTTATTCAGCGGTGATACTCTTTTCAGAGATGGTTACGGCAGATACGACCTTTACGGAGGCAATATGGGAGAGCTTTTCGATTCTCTTGAAAGGCTCTTTCTCTTAAACGAATATCTCACCGTTTATCCGGGACACGGAGAAAAAACTACTATAGGTGATGAAAAAACAAATGAGAGGTGGTAAACCACCTCTCATCATTTATTTTTTCTTTATGCTTTTTTCTTTTGCACATTCATAATAATACTCAAGTGTTTCCATAGAGCGTCTTATGCCGTCTTCAACGTTACCGGGAATTCCTCCCCCTTCAAGAGAGTAATATCCGTCATAGTCATAGTCGAGAAGTATCGTCATAATCTTTTCGAAGTCAACCACTCCGTGACCGATAGGCGCTTCATAGAGATAGTTACCCATAATCGAGCGGTACCAGCCTTTTCCCGGATAAGTTGTCTTTCGGATATAGTCCTTAACGTGAACGTGCTTGATAAGAGGAGCGAAAGCACCTGCGTAGTCCTCGGGTGCAACGTCGTAGAAAAGAGCATTACCTACGTCAAGACATACGCCTGTGTTGGGCATGTTTATCCTTGAAATAAGTGAGCCGAGTCTTTCTACGGTATTGATAAGGAAGCCCTGATCCTCGTAGATACAATCCATTCCTTTTTCGCCTGCATATTCGGCAACTGTGCGGGATACGTCGGCGAAAATCTTTTCAACCTGCTGATATACGGGAAGCCCCTTAAAGCTTAACGCCAGCTCCATTGTGTGATGAAGGAAGGGGGCGCCGAGTATATGTGCGATATCTACACATTTTTTCAGCCTTTCCACTGCGGCGGAGGGGTCCTTGAGCATATTTATTCCGATAGAAAAGCAGGAGCACTTCATTCCCTCGCGGTCCAGCTCCTCTCTCACCTCTTTTGCATAATCAAGGTAATCGGGGTTTTCAAAAAAGTCAGCAGAGTCATAAGGCTCGATGGCACCAAAGCCGTCGTTCTTAGCTCTCTTAATAAGACCTATTGTTTTTTCTGTTTGTATGTAGTCCTCATATGATATGAGAAAGCATGATTTTTTCATTATCAAACTCCCATTCTCGAATTACCGACTGTTTTTAATACCTTGTTGTAAATTCTTTCAATATTGTTCATAGCGACGCCGATTTCCTTGATTGCGGCGACATTGCTTATATTATCAAGAGCATTCTGGTTTTCGAGAGAGAAAAATCCGTCATAGCCTGCTTCAAGAAGAATGGAGAATATCTTCTCAAAGTTAACGATACCGGTACCCGGTACGCAGTTTCTGAGCCAGCTTCCCGAGATCGTTCTGTCCCAACCATTACCGGGTTTAATCGCGCTGTCATTTTTAATGTAGTCCTTTATATGTACGTGCTTTATAATAGATGCAAAGGCTCCTGCAAAGCTTTCGGGCAAAACGTCATAGAAGAATGAGTTTCCTACGTCAAGACAAACACCTGTGTTGGGCATATCGATGGCTGCAATAAGCGAGCCGAGTCTTTCAACCGTATTAACGTAGTAGCCCTGGTCCTCATAAATACATTCGAGTCCTTTTTCACCTGCATATTCTGCAATTTCACGTCCGAATTCCACAAAAGTTTTTTCGGCGCCCTGATAAAAGCTTTCCTCAGGCCTAATGCCTGCAGTACTCAATGAGCATTGGAAGGTGTGGTGAAGGTAGGGAGAACCGACAATTGCGGCAACATCGGCAGATTTCTTCATTACACGTCTGGCATAAGCGGGATCATTCAAAACACTTACACCAAACGAAAAGCAAGAAGCCTTTATTCCTTCCTTGTCCATCTTTTCACGAAAACGCTTTGCTACGTCAAGATAATCGTCTGCAAATTCTGTTCCGTCGCCTTTCATAAACTCAAAAATAGGGAGAACCTCAATACCCTGAAAGCCGTCGCGCTTTGCATAATCAACGCTTCTGAACAAATAGGTTAAATCGGTTTTATTTTCTTTTAATTCTTCGCGGTATTCACGATAATAAGTACCATGAAAAAAAGACTTTTTCATACTATATCCTCCAAACTTCTATGGTCAGTTAATTTTAACTCAACCGGGCTAAAAAGTCAATAAAAAATGAAGAAAAGAATTTAATTGCGCAACGAGTTTGTTTCCCCTACTTCTTCACTATTACATCTTACCTATTACCTTCAAAAAATCCTTAATGCGAATTTTAGTGAAAAGCGAAGAGTGAAGAGGTAAAAAGTAAAAATCCCGAACACTTTCGCATTCAGGATTTTTTGGTACCCGTAGGACAAAATTGCAACTCAAATATTTAATGAAATCGTGCTACGCACGGTGAAATCCTCGCAAACTCGGATGAAATCTTCGGCGTGCCGCCTCAGATGAAATTAAATCCGCCTCTACTATCCCGACGAAGTCGGATTTCATCGCGAAGCGATTTCATCCACCGAAGGTGGATCTATTCCGCCATCGGCGGATTTAGTTGAAAAAAGCACTTGCTTTTGCAAGTGCTTTTTTCATGGTACCCGCAGCGGGAATCGAACCCACAACTAGCCCTTAGGAGGGGCTTGTTATATCCATTTAACTATACAGGCAAGCGTTGTCAACGCTTAATATTTTAACTGTTTTTTGGTGTTTTGTCAAGGCTTACACGCCTGCTTTTTCAATAATTTTAATATTGTCGGGGTGTACTCCGCATTCAAGATACACTATCTCCTTAATTTGTGCTACCTGATTTATAGTAAGTCCACTGCTCTCTACCACCACGTTTACGTCCTCGCCGCTAACAACGGCAACACAGTTATTGAAGCCCTTTGCTTTAACGAGGCTTTCTATATTTGCTTCACTTGTAATCTCGTTTGCCATTCTTGTCATTTCGCTAAATGCATCCGCTTTAGCAACCGCATCTACTGCATCGGACACGGTGAGCTCCTGAAGCATTTCGAAGGCTTCATCTCTCACTCTTTCGCGGTTAATTACAGAAAGAGCGAAATAGTCCTCGGTCTCGGTGGGAGCGTTTACTTCGCCGGTATTTTCGGGGCTGAGAGCATCCATAGATATGCCGTTTTCGTCGATATTTTCAAGCTCTGCGGGTACTGTTGCAAAATGAATATTAAGATATCCCGCAACGGCGATAATAAGAAGAGAGGCTGTAAGTACTGCGGTACGGGCGTTGAAATGCTTCAAGAAGCCGCGTTTTTCTTCACCTTCCGCAAATTCTACTATTGCATCATCTTCCCTTTCTTCTTTTCTTAATTTCTTCCAGAAAGTAAAGAGTGAAAAGAACCTCTTTTCCTCCTTCATCTGCTCAGCTTCCTCGGAGACAAGATTTTCCACCTTCTCCACTTCGTTTGTTTTTTCACTTTTCATTTTTTCAAGTTTGTTCATAACGTACCTCCGCTTATGTTTAATTCTAATTTGTAACACTTATTTTTGCACTTGTAATGCCAAGTGATGCCGACACCGCTTCAAGTACTTTGGCTTTCAGGGTAGCGGAAAGCTCCCTTGAGCATACTACCGCCGCGCCCTTTACCTTAGGGAGCGTATAACCGCTTATTACCGCCTCTTTCGTACTTGAGGTGCCTGTGGATAGCACAACCGTGCTTTCCCTCTTACTGTTGCCTTTCTCGCTGACGTCCTGAGTTACGTCGGTGGCATAGGAGTAGGTTGCCGACCCCTCCAGCGTTATCATAACACTTACATCCCCTACGCCGTCTATTTCCTCAAGAATCTCCCGAAGTCTTTTTTCGAGATTCTTCTCATATTCCTCCTCGTCAAAGCGAAGGGTTGACTCTGTGTGTGTCTTCTTCTCGTTTTCCTTTGTCGGAAGAAGCACCAAGAGAAGTCCCAAAAGGAATATAAGAATAAAAATTACCGTAGTATTCTTACCTGAAAAGAGCTCGTTCAATTTCTTCATTTTGATACCGATATACACTCTGCATCAAGGTGATAATGAAGCTTTACTGTGTTTTCAATTTTTTCGTGATAGCGTTTATCGCTTGAAGTATAGATTTTTATCTTTTCAAACACCACGTTTTCCTCCTCAACGTGCCAAGGACATTCTACACGTACTTCGAAGCCTGTGTATTTCTTCACAGAATTCTCTATTTCCCTTGCCACGTCCTCTGCGGTAATTTTTGCAAGCCATTTTCTGTAGGTAGCGGTATCGCTTTCCTCTACCTCATTTATATGTAGGTTATTTTCATTTATGACGGGAATCGCAACGTTGTCCTGAAAAAACACCAGTGTTTTTATTATTGGGACAACAATGCAGGAAAGCATCACAAGATTTACAACCGTCCGAGAGGTCTTCCCCACTCCCTTTTCATCGAGGAAAATATTTATTATTCCGCAAAAAAGAGAGAGCGTTATAATGAGTGTCAGATACTCTGCCATTTAACCCACCTCGCTTTTTATGAATACGGATATTGCAAAAATAAAGAAGCAAGAGGAAGCAATCATTGTAGCGGACAGAATATTATATATCCCCACAAGCTCTCCTATTACCTTTGATTCCTTATCGGCAGAAACAAATTTCGAAATTACGTTTATGAATTTAAGCGATAGCTTTCTTACACCGAAGTTTACGAGCGGTAGTGCGGTAGTATATAAAATAACACATATTGCAAAAACTCCGAGAGTAGATTTCACAAGTCTTACCCCTGATATCAAGGTACCCGACGCTTCCGAAACGAAGCCTCCCACAAGTGGAATAAAATTTCCTGCCGCAAGCTTCAAGGAACGAAGTGCCAGTGAATCGGTCACCGATGTAACGGTGTTCTGAAAATATATAATGGCGCAGAGGACACCGAAGGATATTGTAACGAGCTTTGTGGCAAAGCCTGTTATAAGCTCTGAAAGTGCTCCCAAAGGAAGACGGGAAAGGTAGCCGACAATAGAAAAAGAGAGCACAATGCGAACAAGAGGTACCGCAATTTCTTCGAGAACAAACTGCAAAAAGGAGACGGCTGAAAGTATCAGCGCTTCACTCACCGCAGCACTTGTTATCTCCCCGCCCGCAAGAGCCACCGACCCCAAAAACGGTAGGAGTCCCGTTATAAAAACCGAAAGCTCACTTACATACGTTTCGGCAGAAGCAAGGGCGTTATTTACGTGTGAAATAAGAAGTGATGAAACTATTCCCGACACCGCGAAGTGTATGGAGGACGCAACGTACCCTTTGCCTATTCCGTCAACCAATTCCCGTATCATAGACGAAATTATAATAAGAGCAATAAAAGTAATAACGAAATATATTTCTTCGCCAAGGCTTGAAAGGGTAAGGTTTACAATATATTTCAATATACTCTTAGGAGTGAGCCCGTTTTCGGAGGGGTTAGCAGATGGACTGAAGGTGATTTGATTATGCTCACTGCTTTTGAGTGTTTCCGGGATGCTTTCCGCTGCCTTTTCTATTTCAAGCTCGGCTCTTATAGTCTCGTCAATAGCTTCGGCAAAGACTGAGGGCGACAAAATCATTACAAGCAAAGCCAATACTAAAATCTTTTTCATAATACGCTTTCCACCAAAAGAAAAAGATTGTCGTAAATAGGAATGGCACAAAGTAGAATTGCCACCTTTCCTGCAAATTCCACCTTTCCCGATACCGATTCGACACCCATATCCTTTGCAAATTCAGAGGTGAGTGTTGTTATAACGCTTATCCCTGATACCTTTACAAGTGTTTTTAGGTAGAGTGATGCTTCGTTTCGGGAAAAAGCTTCAAGATACTGAAGAATCGGTTTTGCACTCTTTAGAGCAAAAACAAAAATTATAACCGAAAGTCCTGCCGTAGCAAAAAGGAAGTATTCTTTTTTCAGCTCCTTCATGGGAACAAGCACAAAGAGTGCCCCTATGACCATAGAACAAAGCGCTATTACATCCGTTGTCATATTCCGAAAAGGTCACGCACCGTGCGGAAGAGGTCGCTCATTTCCTCGACTAAAATAAAGAGTACAAGCACCACTCCTGCTACAGCTACCATCGTTGCCTGTTCTTCCCTTCCGTAGCGGCTGAGTATCTGGTGGACAACAGATACGAGAGTTCCGATGCCTGCTATTTTCAAAATAAGAGTTACGTCCAAATTTCTTCTCCTTTACCACATAAGCAGAACGAGTGCTATGCCCGTCATGCATCCGACAGTTCTGCAAAGTCTTGTTTTTTCTACTGTTTCTTCTTTCCGTGCTTTATATATTTCTTCAAGCTCCCCTATCAGCTTTTCGCATCTTGTCACTTCCTCTTTTTCGGAAAGAGTACCGAAGGACATACCGAATTCATAAAGGAGCTCGAAGGCTTCGTCGCTCAAGAAAAGCTTATCCTTCGTTTCCGTAACCGCCTGTGCGAAGGGGGTGTCTCCCGAATTTTTGCGAAGAGATGACAGGAAGGTTGCTTTTTCGAGGCTTTTGTCGTAAAACTTTTCATATATTTCCTGTTGAGGTGTAAGATAGGAGGTTATTTCACGCTTAATAAAGCTTATAAGCAGAATAAAACCGCGTAAAACGTTCCTCGATTCTATATATTGTTGGGACTTTACAAAGCCTGCGGCAGTTGGTACAAAAAACAAAATCATAAGTCCTATGGTTTTCATTTTTCTGCCTCCTCAAATATGCATACCGACCCCGTTTCACTTTTTTCTATTCTCACGAAGGTGTCAAATATCCCGTGCTCTACTAGCTCTTTGATATTAGGGCGCTTCAATGCATCAAAAAGATTTCTTCCGTGAGTTGTAGCAACAAAGGGAACTCCACTGTTCTGCACAGAAAGGAGCGCCACCGTGTCGTCGGAAAGCCCTATTTCGTCGCATATAACGTATTCCGGAGAAAAAAGCCTTACCGCGATTTCTATTCCGTCGGGCTTGGAGTAGCCGAGGAATCGATCTATGAGTCCGTCGCTTTCCGATGGAAGTATCTCTCCTCTTTCGTCGATTACGCTCACTCTTAAAGGAGCGGAAAATTTCCCCACGCTCAACGCCTTTGCCACCGACCTTATGACGGTGGTTTTTCCGTAACCGGGAGGCGAAACTATCAGCACGGACGCATTTTTATGAGTTGATATATATTTTGAAATACTATCCCCTGCATTGTCTATTTCACGGGAGAGTCTTATGTTTACCGAAGAAAAGGAGGACACCGAATTTATCCTTCCCCCGTCGTATATTCCCTCACCGCAAACTCCCACTCTCACTCCGTCACAGGTGACGATAAAGCCCGAATTTATAGTAGACATATATCTGTAAACCGAGCCTTGACAAAAACGGTTTACCGTAAGAGAAATATCCTTTGTATCACAAACCATACCCTCTTTTATCTTATTCGTTACTCTTCCGTCCTCTTTTAAAAACAGGTTTTTGGAATAAGTGGAAAGTGATGCGCGGGCATTTTTCCTCAGTCTTATTTCGGTAACCTCTTTTTTCAGCTCCGGCGGAAGAGCTTTTAGTGCAAAAGTAACTTTTTCGGGAAGGTAATGATATATTCTCTCCATTCGACTCTCCTTTTTTATAATGCTATGTGAGGGAGTTGCGATTATGACAAAAAAGGACTGTAAAAAAACTTTTTACAGTCCCGCATTAAAGCAAACGTGCTTTTTATCAAACTCCGAAAGCCGTGAATTTTTCATAACGCTTGCTCTTTGTATTATTCTGTCACCGAATTTTTCTCTCGCTTTATCAAGTACTCTGTCAAGAGTGCTATCGGTATCCCCTGAAAATATGCTCATTTGTTCATCGCTCATTTCGGCAAAATCCTCTACCCCGACACCAAGTGCACGAACGGGTCTTGAGAAATCAACGTTCTCCTTGAAAAGTGAGGTGGCGGCGATGTAAATATCAAGGGAAGAATAAGTTCTCTCCGGCAGCTTTTCCTGCCTTACAAAGGATGACAAATCGGAAAACTTCACAAAAAGCTTCACTACCCCTCCCTTGGTGTTTCTGTGCCTCAATTCCTCGGAGATACCGTCGGATATAGTGGAAATTACAGAATTCGCCTCCTCGAAGCTTGTAGCGTCGTAGGGCATTGTAGTGCTTACGGACACTGATTTTGTAGGGGTAATTTTATGATAGTACTCAACGGGAGACAAATCGAATCCGTTTGCCCTATCCCATAAAAGCTCACCGCTTTTGCCAAGCTCGTTTTTGAGAAGTATTCTTTTCTGTCGGGCGAGGTCACCCACTGTTTCTATCTTGAATTTTTTCAGCTCCTCTTTCGTGCGACGTCCTACAAAAAGTAAGCTTTCGACAGGGAGTCCCCACACCTTTTCTCTGTAATCTTTAAAGGATATGACGGTTACGGCATCGGGCTTTTTCATATCGGAGGCAAGCTTTGAAAAGGTTTTGTTGAAGCTGACTCCCACCGACACCGTAAGACCCGTTTCGGCTTTTACTCTCTCCCGTAATTTATGTGCAATTCTTTCACCGGAAGAAAAAATATCCTCATCCTTCTCTCTTTCCGCAAGGTCGGTTACGTCAAGCCACGCTTCGTCTATTCCAAAGGATTCCACACGGGTGGCAAAGGAAAGATAAATTTCACGGACTCGTCTTGACTCCTTTACGTATTCCTCGTATCTGCAGGGGCGGGTAACGAGAAAGGGGCATTTTTTCAAGGCAAGAGATATTGTATCTCCCGTTTTAACGCCGTACTTCTTGGCAAGCTCGTTTTTGGCAAGTACTATGCCGTGTCTTGCTTCCTTGTCTCCGCAAATAGCAAGAGGGACCTGTTTAAGCTCTTTTGAAAAAAGAGTTTCAACGGACGCAAAAAAATTATTCAAGTCGGAGTGAAGTATCACACGTCCGCCTTTTTTATCTCTCGACCTATAATATTCTTCGTATTCCTCAATATCGTAAAAAATGCTCATTTCACACCTGCTTTCTATATAATTATAACGCTTTTTCGTAATTTGTCAATATGTGTTTACTATATTTCGTAATATTTTGCTATTGAAAAATACGGTAAATATGTTAAAATAGTGTAGAGGTGAAAAAAATGAGAAATACAACTCTTTGTTATATAGAAAAAGACGGAAAATACTTAATGCTTCACAGGACAAAAAAAGAAAACGACTTAAATCAAGATAAATGGATCGGCGTAGGCGGAAAGTTTGAGGACAAGGAAACGCCGGAGGAATGTGTTATAAGAGAGACCCTTGAGGAAACGGGGCTGACCCTTACCGCCTTTGAATACAAGGGCATTATCACCTTTGTATCGGATAAATGGGAAACAGAATACATGCATCTCTTTGTAGGAAAAGAGTTTAAGGGTGAGATAAAAGAGTGCGACGAGGGTGTGCTTGAATGGGTGGACAAGGATAAAATCACCTCTCTTCCCTTGTGGGAGGGAGACAAGCTTTTCCTCGACCTTATGGTAAAGGACGTGCCCTTCTTTTCGATGAAGCTGGTGTACGAGGGGGACACTCTTGTTGAAGCAAAATTAAATAATGAAAACTATCTGCTGTAGAAATACAGCAGATTTTTATTTCACAAAATGACAAAATACTCCCACAGGTATGAATTATACTTTTTTTCGTGGGGGTGGTGATAATATACGTTGACGTGTTTTTCTTTCTGAATTTTGCGGTGGATTTTTTATGTCTTTACATAACTAAAAAAATTCTCTCCCTTCCACTCTCCCTCACAAGGCTCTTTGTGGGGGCTTCCCTTGGCGGGGTGTGGGCTATTTTGTTTCTGCTCTTTCCGATGATAAGCCTTCTCAATATTCCTGCCGCGTGTTTTATGGTATTTGTTGCGGTGGGAAGAAAAAAGCTATTTGGGGGTATTATTGTTTTCCTTCTTCTTGAGGCACTTATGGGAGGTGTTATAAGTGCGCTTTCCTCGCTTTTTTCCTTTCTTCCGAAAAGCGGAATAAGATTCGGGGCAGTGATTTTATTGAGTGTTTTTTTAGTATCAAGCGGTGAAAAAGTATACGAGGTGCTTATCAAGAAAAAGCTTCTTACAACCTCCGTTACCGCAACGCTGGAGCATCGAAACAAAAAGAAAAGAGTGTGTCTTATGGTAGACAGCGGAAATCTGGCAAGAGAACTCACAACGGGGCGGAGATTAATTTTCGTAAAAGAAAAGAGCATTAGAGAAATAACGGGTGGAATGGATGTTTTTCTAAAGCGAGAAAAGATATTTGCAATACCCATAAAAACGGCTTCGGGAAGTGGGATAAAATATGGGTTTATACCCGACGGACTTAATTTCAACATAAACAAATACAACAAAAAGGAGTTTATCGTAGTACCCGACCTCACCGACTGTGAGTTTGGAGGATACGACGGTATAGTGGGAGTGGTATGAAGAATTTGTTAAATAAAATAAAAGCCTTTATAAAGTCTCTTTTCAAAAACGAGAGCTACTACGTAAATTCTGTAGGTACTCTTCCGCCTCCACTGTCGGCAGAGGAAGAAAGAGAGGTAATGGAGGGTCTTATCTGTGAGGACAAGGAAAGAGTGCAAAGGTGTCGCGACACGCTGATAGCGCACAATTTGAGGCTTGTAGTATACATATCGAAGAAATTTGAATCAACGGGAATCGGAAGCGACGATCTGGTTTCGATAGGAACCATAGGTCTTGTTAAAGCCATCAACACCTTCAATCCCACGAAGAATATCAAAATTGCTACCTACGCCTCAAAATGTATCGAGAACGAGATACTTATGTTTATAAGAAAGACCACTCCTCTTAAAATGGAGGTTTCCATAGATGAGCCACTGAACACCGACTCCGACGGAAACGAGCTACTTCTCGGAGATATACTCGGGTCGGATTCAGACGAGGTGCAAAAGGGACTCGAGGCAGAAGAAGAGCGGATGATAATTCACCGTGCTATAGAAAGGCTAAACGACAGAGACCGAGAGATAATAGTAAAGCGCTTCGGGCTCTACGGAAAAAGAGAGCTAACTCAAAAGGAGCTTGCAGACACCATGGGTATCTCACAGTCCTACATATCAAGGCTTGAAAAAAGAATCATAAAAGAGCTTAAACGCAATATAATTAAAGAGAGCGGTATTTTCTGAAAATTTGGAGGCTGTTATGGGAGAAATAACTGCGAGATGTCTCACAATAAGTGAGCTTTTTTCGAAAGAAGTAATAAATACGGCAACAGGAGAAAGGCTTGGCTTTGTCACCGACGGCGAAATAGATGCGGAGTGCGGTATAATAAGGTTTCTTTGCGTGCCGGTACCCTGTAAAACGCCTTTTTCGAGAACGAGGGAAATAAAAAAATTTGCTTATGACGACATAGTGAGGATAGGAAGCGATACAATTCTTATAAAATCCGCTTGCACCTGTACTGTCAGGCCAAAAAAACTGTTGTAATATGAGGAAAAATCTGCTATAATTCTTCTTGAGAAGGGAGTGTAAATATGAAGGATATATTAAAGCCCTATGCGGCAGGCACGAAAAACCCTAAATGGAAAGAAATAATAACCCGAGAGACTCCTATTTATCATCAGGACGGAGATATGAGAAGTGAGTTTTTGAGGGACTACACCAGAATTATACATTCTTCCGCTTACAGAAGGCTTAAAACCAAAACTCAGGTTTTCTTTTCTCCTCAAAGCGACCATATATGCACTCGAATAGAACACGTAAATCACGTTGAGTCCATAAGCTATACCATTGCGAAGTTTCTCGGCCTCAACACAGAGCTTACCCGTGCGATATCGGTTGCCCACGACCTTGGTCACGCTCCTTTCGGGCATAAGGGTGAGAAGTTCTTATCAAAGATTGCCGAAAAGGAAATAGGCGAAAAATTCTGGCATGAAAGAAACGGTCTCTGGACGGTTGATGCCACAGAGCTTCTTGAGGACTACGAGAAATGCAAGAGGAATCTTAACCTAACCTATGGAGTACGTGACGGAATCATATCTCACTGCGGTGAGGTCAGTGACGACGGAATTATACCGAGAGAGGAATTTCTCGACCTTGAAAAGTGCTACACCTTCCCTGCCCAGTTCCAGCCCTTTACATACGAGGGATGCGTTGTGAAGATTTCGGACAAAATCTCATATATAGGACGAGATATAAACGATGCTATGGGACTTGGAATACTACTACCCGAAAAGCTAGACGAGCTTCAAGGGGAGCTTCGCGAGATACTTGGGGAGAAGATAAACAACACCATTCTTATAAACAGATTCATCTCCGACGTTTGTGAAAATTCATCTCCCGAGCGGGGTATTTCCTTCTCGCCGGAAATCAAAAAGGCTATGGACGTAGTAAACCGTTTTAATCTTAAGAACATATACAGATGCCGCAGAGTGGAATATTCGGATAAATATTTCGAGCTCATCATATCCCAGATATACGAAGTGCTTTCCGAATGCTTCAAGGGCAAGGACACAATAAGCGAGCTTGAAAGACTTGAGAAAATATACCCTAAAACAGGTGAAGGCTTCAAGTCATGGCTATTAAGATTTACAGACATGAAGAGCGAAACCTATCAGAACAGGGTCATCTTCGATATAGAAAAAGAATACGACTACAAAAAAGCAATAATAACTTACATTGCAGGTATGACGGACAACTTTGCCATTGAAACCTACAACGAAATTATAAGCTTCTGAGGTGTAAAATGCATACGGAAAAGCAAATAAAAAGTGAACTAAAATTCGACGGATACGTTGTTAAGGTATATCTTGATACTGTAGAGCTTGAAAACGGCGCTATAGCCACAAGAGACGTTGTAAGACACAAGGGGGCTGCCTGTGTTGCTCCCCTTACGGATAAAAATGAGCTTATAATGGTAAGGCAATTCCGATACGCTCTCGGACGTGAGCTTCTGGAGCTTCCTGCAGGAAAGCTTGATACCAAGGACGAGGACCCATATCTTTGTGCGGTAAGAGAGCTGAAAGAGGAGACGGGATGCACCGCTGACTGCATAGAATATATGGGTGACTTTATTTCTACTGCAGGCTTCTCCGACGAGAACATAAGGCTCTATATGGCAACGGGACTTCACGCAGGAGAGTCAAATCCCGATGAGGATGAATTCCTTGACGTTGTGAAAATCCCCCTCGAAAAAGCGGTGGAAATGGTAATGACGGGAGAAATTGACGACGGAAAAACTCAAAGCCTTGTTATGAAGGTCTGGTATAAGCTAAAAAATAAATAAACAAACAAAAAAGAGAGACGAGTCTCTCTTTTTTTGTTTATACAATTTTAATAGGCTTGAAGGGTTCTTTTTCAGGGAGAACAGGCTTTTCCTCATCTTCCTCTTCGGGATCTTGCTCGGGTTCGGGCTCCGGTTCAGGTTCGGGAGTCGGCTCGGGTTCGGGTTCGGGAACAACAGGAGCATTTATGTCCTCTATGGGAGTTGAGAGGTCGGACAGATGTGCAAGATAGGATTTCGGGAAGAAATAGAGGGCAATTTCCTGCCATTTATATCCGTTATTCGCCATATCTCTTGCACCGTACTGACTGAGTCCTACACCGTGTCCCCAGCCTGTACCCGATATAACGTAGTTGTTGTTATCCGATTTAAGCTCGCTGATTTCGCCCTTTCCGCTGATAACCGTCTTACCCTTTCCGCCGTCTCCCACGGGGGCAGTATAGCGGACAGGGTTTCCGTCCTTATCGGTAGCAATTACGTTTAAGGGGTCAATCACAACGCTTTCTCCGTCGTTCACCTTGACTCCTGTAGATTTACCTATGGTGAGTCTGGCGGATTTACAGTATTTTGAAAGAATAGTTCTTACGTTATCACATTTAGTGAAGGTGGAAACAGTTCCGCTTTCGTCAACGATTTCAAGCTCGTATGCGTAACCTGCATCGGTATATTTCGATATTCTTACCGAGGTTATAGGGTGCTTAACGTATTTTGACACGGTTGAGTTTGACGCAAGATAATCGAAAAGCTCCTTTTCGGATACCTCAAATTTCCATATGCCGTTGGTATAATTCTCGTATTTTTCATCGGGAATAGCTTGTGATACGAGATAGTCATAGCCTTTGCCCCCCCACACGAGCTCGGCAGATTCGGTAACACCGCCCGAAATTGCATGATAGAAGGCTTCGCATATCTTGGAGTCATAGGCTAGTACTATATTATTGGTTGCGACCACTGCCGCATCCGTCTTATCGGTTGAACGGAGTCTTCCGCGGTATGCCTGACAGTGTGTTTCGTCGCACATATCGAAGTCCTGCTTGCGATGATTTTTGTACTGCATGGCGAGGGTATAGGAGCGGACAACTATCGAAAAGGCTTTGAGGGTTTCCTCGGGCCAGGATGCCGAAATCTCATAAGGTAAAACGCTCTTTATATAGTCTTCAATATCAAGAATATTTACGAGATACAGTCCGTCGATGGTAGTCTTATATTCGAAGGTGCCGTCGAAAATATTTCCTACCGCACTTTTGATATATCTCTCTTCTTTGCCGTCCTGAATGGGTCGCACGTAAAGGGGGTGGCTTGTTGTATCAATCTTAAAAAGTATCTTTCCGCTTACGGTCTCCACTACGCTGACAGAAGAATTGTTGGGGGTACGGGGCACAAACTCGACACCGAGAAGGCTCTGCATATTAGGGCAATCGGCTTCTGATGCAGCTTTATCCTTATAGGTGCCAACGCCAATATAGGCTTTACCGTCGACGTAAAGAGGAAATATCACAGTGTTTTCGGGAAGCTTCGAGCGAAAGACCTCGATGGTTTCGTCAACCTTGTCAAGAGCAACGCTTTCCTTTGTGATGCAGTGATATATAATATGTGTATTTCCGCTGGTGGTGTGATAATATCTGTCGGCAGAATTTTTAGCGGCAGAGAAATCACGCATAACCGTAACGCCTTTTTCGCTTGTCTTATAGAAAATATACTCGTCATTCATTGTAGTATAAAAAACGAGTCCTTTATCGGAGGAAATATTGTGGCTGAATGCAAGGCAATTATTGGAGCCGTAGATGTAGTATATTCCCACTCTTACGGAGTGAGTCACAGTATCAAGGTGAGGAACGAGACCGTTTAAGTTTCTGGGTGTGAGAGATGGGTCGGTAAGATAAGAATAACCCGACGGAAGTTCAGGAATAACGGTCTTTTCTGTCTCTTCTTCCTCGGGTTGTGTTGTTTCGGGTGTTTCGGTGACGTCCGACTCGTCAGCGGAGATTTCCTCTCCGCTAACGGTCTGTTCAACAGTTTCTGTTGTTGAAATTTCGTCTTCTGCCAATGCTTCCAAAGCAATAACCGCCATACCAAGCACCATAAGCGCTGCAAGTATAAGGGCTATTACACGAATCATCTTCTTGGCTTTGTTGTTATTGAACAATTTCATACTCTCCTCTCACCAGAATGTAGGCATCGCCGTTTTCGGCAAATATGCCCCTACCGTCACTTCCTCTCGGAATGATACAATAGTCGTTCTTTACAAGGGGGTCGTTATTATAAAGCTCCTTGGAGGAGGTAAGGTCGGCTATTCCTTGGTCGTCGAAGGGAGATACCGCTACGACGCTTCCTGCTCTGAGAATTACCTCAAGAGAGGAGGTTTCGGCACCCGTTGCCATAAGCTTTTGCCCTTTTTGCAGAAATACAACTGCATACCTGAGGCTTTCCAGTTCTTCTGCTGTAGCAGTCGGCACCTCCGGCTCTGCAGGTACTTCCGGCTCTTCCGGTTTTTCGGGTTCTTCCTGTTTGGGTGCATATTTCTCGTCAACAATTGCAAGAACCGCATTCTTGACTTCTTCTGTAATCTTGGGTATTACCGTTTCGTTTATGTAGCTGAGAGTAACAAGGGGGTCGGAATCGGAATATTCGGCGCTTACTGAAAAAAGTGCGGCGATAACCGATGCGACAAGTAAAACGGCAACCAACACAACTGTTATTTTTTTCATATTCTTCCCCTTTTAACGTTTTCTTTATTTGAAATTAGTGATACCGTTTGTGAACTTCGACGAAGTTCCGAAGGAAAATTCGGGTATCTTGGAAATAAGGTCAAAGGTTTCGGTGATGAAGGTACCAACCGTTATGTTGGTAGAAATAGACTCTGTAAGCTTTGCAAGTGCCTGTGCATCAACCACTATTTTTGAAAGATTTCCCTCCTTGAAATGCTTGGGAATAATCTTCTGGAGAACGTCGCGCACAAAAGATGCCTGTCTTGTTATGCGGTCGGAGGAGGAATCTCCCTTGTATCTGAGCATATTGTAAATGTCGAGACCCGACGTAAGCTTATCGCCCTTCTTGAAGGAGATGTTATATTGCGATAAGTCCTCCGCTTCTTCAACTTCAGTGCCTTCGGGAGCTTCGGGTGTTTCTGTTATTTCGGGGGCATCTGCATAGAAATGCTCCATATCCTTCGGAACAACGTATGTATAGTCACCGTTTTCGTTGAACTTATCAAAGGCTTCGATAAAGCCCTCGGCAGTAAAGGTGATAAAGTTTGACACCTTGAGACCTGTGGTTGCCTTTATCTTATCAACGGTGTACTGCATATCCTCGTATTTTATAAGATCGCCCATTCTGATATTAAGGTTACCCATACCGTCGGCGTGACCTACATATACCTTTGTATCTACGTTAATGGGGTATATGGTGACCTTTTGCTCTTCCTTGTTTACGTCGACAACCACCATAGCGTCAAAGGAGTCCTCCCCGAGACCGTAGCCTGCAACAAGTACAGAAAAGCTGTTGCCTTCTATCTTTTCTATCTCCTCGGGAGGTATAACCTCTGCCGATTCGGGGTCCTTGTTATTGAACTCCGAGGTAATTTCATCGTCATTGGGGTCAACGGGCTCTGTTTGGAGAAAGCTTGATATTGCGAAAAAGGCAATAAATCCAAATACTGCAATGGATAAAATCAAAGCTACTATAAAGCTGATAGTTGAAACTTTAATTTGTGATGGAGATTTCATTTATCTATCCTTTCGGTCAATCCTGATTTTTCAGGAGAAGTTTAAGCTCGTCCATAAAGGTGTTGATATCCTTGAACTGTCTGTATACCGAGGCAAAGCGCACGTATGCAACCTCGTCAATCTTTTTAAGCTCTTCCATAACGAGCTCACCGATTACGGTACTGCTTACCTCTGTCTGAAGTGAGTTGTTGAGACTCGCTTCTATATCGTTAACCGCGCGTTCTATCTCGGACATTGTTACAGGACGCTTTTCGCAAGCTCGTATCATACCGTTCATAAGCTTGGTGCGGTCAAACGCTTGTCTCGACTTATCCTTCTTTACTACGATGATAGGCATTACCTCAAGTCTTTCGTAGGTGGTAAATCTTTTCTGACAGGAGAGGCATTCTCTTCGTCTTCTTATTGCGCCCCCTTCTTCTGTGGGACGGGAATCAAGTACTTTGCTTTCTGCAAATCCGCATGCGGGACATTTCATAACTGTTCACCTTTTTATATAAGTTTAGAATATTTTATTTAAGACATAGACAGTATATCACATAATTGTCGATTTGAAAAGATTATTTTTTAATTTTCGCCTTTATTTTTTTGTTAATTTTTTTGTTTTTCGAATATTGCACGACACTTTTGCATAATCTTTACAAAAAAAGAATGCGGAGGAAGGGTATATGACGAATACCAGAATATATGAGGATATCAGAGCCAGAACAAACGGCGACGTTTACATAGGCGTTGTGGGGCCTGTCAGAACAGGTAAATCCACCTTTATAAAAAAATTTATGGAGGAGCTTGTTCTGCCCGCTATCGAGAGTGACAGTGAGAGAGCAAGAGCAACCGACGAAATGCCTCAAAGTGCCTCGGGTAAGACGGTTATGACTACAGAGCCCAAGTTCGTTCCCGAAAAAGCGGTAGGCATTACTCTTGATACAGGGGCGTCTCTCAACGTCAAGATGATAGACTGCGTGGGATACATAGCCAATGGCGCTGAAGGGCTTCGCGAAAACGGAGAGGACAGAATGGTAATGACACCTTGGTCCGCCTCCCCTCTTCCATTTGAGGTTGCGGCTGAAACGGGTACTAAAAGGGTTATAGAAGAGCATTCCACAATAGGTGTTCTCATTACCTCCGACGGAAGCTTTGGAGAGATTCCGAGAAAAGACTTTGAGGAAAGCGAAAAAAGAGTTATTGCCGACCTGAAAAAAACCGGTAAGCCTTTCGTTATAGTTGTAAACTCAAAGTATCCCGACTCCGATTCAAGTATTGAGATTGCCCTTGAGCTTGAGAAAAAGCACTCAGTACCCGTAGCGCTTATAAACTGCACAGAGCTTGACCGCAAGGATATAGAGCATATACTGGAGCTTTGTCTTTTCGAGTTCCCCGTAACCGAGCTTGAAATATGCACCCCATCCTGGCTTTCTGTGCTTGACGAAAAATCCGAAATCAGAAAATCTTTAAGCTCTGCTATGCGTGAGACCGCAGAGAAAATAACCTGTGTCGCATCCGTTCACGGCGCTTGCGAGGCGATGAGCAAATGTGATATAATTGAGAAGGCAACGGTTATCAATACAGACCTCGGTACAGGAAAAAGCACTCTCCGCGTTGACGTAGGCGAAGACCTTTTTTATAGCGTTGCAAGTGATTTAAGTGGCGAAGAAATAACCTCAAAGAAGGAGCTTTTATCACTCGTCAGTACGCTTTCGGGCACAAAGAAAACCTATGATAAGATTGCAGATGCTTTGAAATCCGCAGAGGAAAACGGATACGGAATAGTTGTTCCGAGCGTTGAAGACTTATCCCTGGAAGAGCCCGAAATTATAAAGCAGTCGGGAGGATACGGAGTAAAGCTGAAGGCATCCGCCGACACCATACATATGATAAAGGCTAAGATAAAAACAGAAATAAATCCGATAGTCGGCAGTGAAAAGCAATCTGAGGAAATGGTAAAATACCTGCTCGGTGCCTTTGAGGAAAATCCCTTAAAGCTATGGGAATCCAATATGTTCGGGAAGTCTCTTCACTGTCTTGTGAACGAGGGACTTAATTCCAAGCTCGACCATATGCCCGAGGACACCAGAAAGAAGATCGGAGAAACTCTGCAAAGGATAATAAACGAAGGGTCAAACGGTCTTATTTGCATAATTCTTTAAAAAATAAGAGCAGTTCGTATGAACTGCTCTTTCGTCATATAAATCCATTTTCCAAGCGCAAGACCTCGCATCCGAGAAGCTCTGCTTCTTCGGGTGAGTGAGTAACAAGTATAACTGTTTTTCCTTTGAGGAAGGGTAAAATGTTTTTGGCAACTCGCGCTTTGGTTTCGTCATCAACACCCGTAAAGGGCTCGTCGAGGAGAAGGATGTCGAAGGGTGCGGCAAGGCTTCTTGCCAGAGCGACACGTCTTTTCATTCCACCCGAAAGGTCACGGGGCAGCATCCTCGAGCATTCAGAAAGCTCAACTGCAGAAAGGAGCTTTTCGGATAATTCCACCGAGTCACAAGCTGCAAGGACGTTTTCAAGAACGGTGCTTTCGGGAAAAAGTCTGTCCTCCTGAAACATATAAGACACCTTGCCTTTTACGTTTATCCTGCCGTTGTACTTTTTGTCAAGACCCGAAACGAGACGTAGAAGCGTTGTCTTTCCGCTACCCGAAAAGGCTATGAGAGCTATGCGCTCATCGGGCGCGACGTCGAGAGAAAAGCTCTTTATAACCTTTTTGTCACCAAAGCTTTTTTCCAGATTCTTTATTTCTATCATACTTTTTTCTGCCCCCCTCCAAGTAGCTTTTCTATTGCCCATACCACTACCTTTTCAAGAAAGAAGCTGAGAATAATAACCGTCAGAGTCCAGGCAAAAAGTGTGGGATATTCAAGATAGAGTCTTGATTCGTGGAGGTATTTACCGATTGAATTTTCGGGGGTACAAAGCACCTCGGCGGCAATTCCCGCCTTCCAGGAAAGCGCAATTCCGCTTTTTACCGCCGACAAAAAATACGGAAGCAGTGACGGACGGTAGAGCATCCTCCATTTTTTACGGAAGGAAAAGCCGTAGAGCTTTGCTACCTCATAAAGCTGTGTATCCACCGCCACAAGTCCCTCGTAGAGATTTGCGGCAACGATAGGTGCTACCATCATCAAGGCTATAACGAAAGGTATTACGTCCTTACCGAGCCAAACAAGAGCAAGGATAATAAAGGACGCTACAGGCGTTGCCTTGACAAGAGAAAGAAGGGGTGCAAAAAGGTACTTCAAAAGGGGGCTTATGTAGGAAAGCAGCGCTATTATAAGTCCCAGCAGTACACCCGCAAGTGCTCCCGAAAACACGCTTTTAAGGGAGGTTAAAGCGGTGAGCCAAAATTCGCCTGTTTGGGTAATGGCAAGGAATACCTCAACCGTTTCACGAGGTGTGGGAAGCAATATGGATTTTCCAATCCTGATAGCTGCAAAATGCCATACTGCCACCCAGGAAAGCACGGATAAAAATCCTAATAAAGTTTTTTTGAATTTTATTTTCATTTGTTTTCAAAATAGAAATCGTCAAGAGGAAGCGCTCCGCCAACCGACTTGGGATTAGCTTCAAAGAGCACTGCAAGGAAGCCCGAAAGCTTTTCCTTCATATTGTCGTTTGAGTCAACGAAGCAGATGTTTGCGCCGGGGATTGCCTTTTCCGCAATCTGCGCACTGCCAACGATTCCAAGCTCTGCAACTGTTGCAGGAGCATCGGCAGAGGTGTTTGCAAATACCACGGATTCCTTATATTCCGCAAGGAAATTCTTAACTGAATCGGGGTATGCTTCTAAAAATTCACTTCTTACAACAATACATCCCTGTACAAGTGCCGAGCCGTCTGAAACCTTGTTCCATTCGTCGGTGAGGTCAATTACCGCCTTGCAGTCTGCATTCTTCATAAGAACCGTGCTTACCTGAGGCTCGGGAAGCATACCTATCGTCACGTTTCCGCTTATCATATGAGTTGCAAGCTCTGCGTGGTCGGTATAGAAGTTAATGGTAACGTCGGTATCGGGGTCGATTCCGTTTGCCTTCAGAAGATAACGGAGAATGTATTCGGGAGTTGATGCCTGACCTGTAGCACCGATCGTCTTGCCCTTGAGGTCGGAAAGACCAGCTACGGTACCGTCTGAATTCACGATGTGAAGAACGCCGAGAGTATTGAGTGCTATTACCTTAACTCCGCCTTTTGTTTTGTTATAGAGAGTTGCCGCAAGGTTTGTAGGCACTGCCGCGATATCAACGGTTTTGGAAATAAGAGCAGATGTTACGTCCTCGGGCATAGAGGTGAGCTCAAAGGAATACTTGCCGTCGGCGTCGCTGATAAGCTTCGCCATTCCCATACCTGTGGGGCCTTTCAAGGCAACTACACGCGTAAGCTCCGCAACCTTTGGAGCATCTTCCACTTCCTCGATGGGAAGGTCGGGTTCAACGGGGTCAACCGCTTCCTTTGCGCAACCTGCAAATAATGCCGTGAGCATAAGGAGCGAAAGTAAAAGTGCTGTGATTTTTTTCATAGTAATGTCCTCACTTTATTAAAATTATTTTTTTACCTTGTTTTTTTACGTACCCCTTCTCTTCAAGAGATGCGATAGCACGATAAAGAGACGCTCTGCCGATATCAAGAATCTCCGAAAGCCTTGACATAGGTATTTCCACAAATCTTTCTCCATCACCCTTTGCAGTGGCAAGGAGAAACTCGTGAAGCTTTCCCTCCGCTCCCTCCGACGTGTAGAAATCAATACGGCGGTTGAGGTATCTTATCTTCTCACCGAGCAGTACTATAAGCCTGTGAGAAAATTCGGGACTCTCAAGTATCATTTTCTCAACGGTCTTGCTATCAAAAACAAGAAGCGTTGTTTCGGTTTTGGGAATAACCGTGGAAATGTAGGTCTGCTTTTCGTCGAAAAGAGTAGCAAAGCCCAGAACGCTCGGCGCTTCCGCTTTTTTTAAAAAGGCTTTCTTCTTGTATATCTCAACCTTTCCGCGAAACAACACCGCCATAGAGTTTTTTATTTCGTACTCTTCCCCTGCCCTAAGCGTTATCTCTTCGGGGTTCCCAAAAGCTTTTTCAGAAAAGAGTCCCTCGAAAAGAGGTATTCTGTCAAGAAACTCACAAATTTCTTTGTTTGTCATACGCCCTCCGAAAGTGTATCATTTGGTACACTTTGATTATATCACAAACTTTTCAATTTGTAAAGAGTTATTCTTCATTTCCTTTACTTGTTCTGAAAAAAATTTTTAATATCCCCTTTTTACTTCCGGGAGAAAAGGGATAAAGATAGTTTTTGTTGTCGGCGGTTTTGCAAGAAAACAGTATCGCAAGGAATATAGCAGTACCTGCCACAAAGCCTAAAAAACCGAAAAGCGCCGTTAAGATTATAAGGGACATACGCCAGAATTTAAAGGTATAGCCAAGCTCATAGTTTGTGGGAATAAAATTTGCAATAGACGCTATTGCGGAATAAAGGATAGTTTGAGGAACAAGGAGTCCTGCCGACACCGCGAAGTCGCTGAGAAGCAGTCCGCTGACAACGCTGAGAGAGTTGGAAATGTTGTCGGGAGTATTGAGAGATGCGATTTTTAAGGCATCTATCATTATTTCAACGGTCAAAAGCTGAAGCCATACGGGAATAAAGCACTCGGAGTCCACAAGCAAAAACTCAAGGGATGGCGGAAGAAGACTTGAATAGGTCAGCGCAAGAAGCCATAAAGGTGAGATGAATACCGACATAAAAAGCATAATGACACGGAGAAGTCTAAGGTATGATGCGGTAACGGGAGGAAAATAGTAGTCGTCGGTTTCCTCCATCATATCATAGAGAGTAACGGGCAGAAAGATAACACTCGGTGTGGTATCGCAAAGAATCGCTATTTTACCTTCAACAAGCATCGATGCTGCGGTATCGGGGCGTTCAACGTATCGCACCTTAGGAAAGGGGTTCAGCCTTTTCGAAAGTGAGCCGTGAAAAAGATGGTCTGCTATGGTCTGTTGAGATAGCGTGAGTGATGGAACGTCCATATTTTTCAGCTTTTCTCTAATCCTGAGCACCAGCTCGTCTGTCGCCTTTCCTTTCATGTATGACATAATTACACGGGTTTTTGTGGCTTTACCGATATCGAACTCCTCGAAAACAAGGTCGGGAGATTTTATTCGTCTTCGGATAAGCGAGGTGTTTGTATACACGCTTTCGGAAAAGCCGTCACGCGGACCTCTGAGTGTCTTGTTCTTTTCGGGCTCGGAAATACCGCGGGACGGATATTTCTTTGTATCCAGAATAACCGCACTTTCAAAGCCATCGATAAAAAGAAGAGACATAAGAGAAAGAAGGGCTCCCGTCAGCTTTTCAAAATCTCTTTCTTCTTTTTTATCGTTAAAGGGAATAAAACGCTCCATAAAGTCCTTCATATCGGGCGCTTCTTCTATTCTTTCTCCTACGTCAAGCAGTCCTTTTTCTATTCTTACCACCGATTCGGTATCGGTAGAGCCGTTAACAAAGCAAAGAAGGGCGCTTCTGTTCCCTATTTTGAATGCATCTGTTTTTATGTCCGAAGCAAAAGCTTCGGGGAAAAGCGTCCGTATTTCCGTTCTGTTAACTTCAAGGTCGCGCGACACGTATTTTTGCAAAAAAATCCCTCCGTACAAACAGTTTTCTACTAGTTTGCCCGAAGGGATATTTTTTATTACATAGGAAATTGCATCCGGTTTGCTTGTAAAAAACAAAGTCTACCTATAAAAATCGTGAGCGCAGGCGAACATATAAATCAGTTGGCGAAGGCGACTTTTTTATCTATTCTTTTATAATTCTGTCATTCGTTATACGCCAGAAGGATAGAGGAAGGGTGTTTCTTAAATAAAGCTCCTCCCCATCGAATGGAAGGTATTTGTTGTCCGAAAACATAATACTGCAATTTTCAAAATACGGAATATAAGGGTCCTCACCTACTGCTCTCGCAAAAACCATACATTCACTTTCCTTATCAAGCATCACCACAAACGAATCGTCAAGGTTCAGTATTTCGGCGGTGTCAAAGGGAGAGTAGGACGGCGAGAAAACAGGAGTAAATCCAACACCCTTCTCCTCGCACAAACGGTAGACGGGAAAGAAATCGTCCTCAAAGTCCGATGGGAGCATAAGTGTTAGGTTATCCACCTCGGCAAGGCTTAAAATATGCTTTATACGCTCTTCCGGAACTTCATCCTTTATCACAAATACGGCATCGTCTATCTTGCTCGTTTTTCTTTTTGATAAAAGTGTAAGAACGTCGGACACTCGTCCGGAATCTGTAAGTGTAATATCGGCAAGACAGACCTCGCCGCCAGATGAAAGGAGGATTGTGTTGCATCCTGTTTTCCAGACGGCACTCACGCGTAAATTGTCAAGGGTAAAGTGAGATACCGACATATTAAAGACCACGAAGAAAAGTGACACCGTCGCAACAGTAATGGGGAGTGTGAGAACCTTTCGGCAAAACGGAAGGGACAGACCGGTGACTATCAGAATAACTGCACTGCCTATTTTCACAAAGCCCATATCCATTCCCACAAGTGACGGCGAAATCTTGACGAGGAGGCTGATACACCATAGCATAAACCGAGAAATTACGTCGGGAACAAAGAAAGCCAAAGGAGAAGGCACACCAAAAAGCGACAGTATTGTTCCGACACAGCCCGATATGAGAAAATACTTTGCAATAAAGATGATAAAAAGATTCGATATCGGGGAGATAACCGACACTTCGTTAAAGTTTATGAGAATTACGGGAAGGGTCATAAGTGTTGCACTGAAAGTGGAAAATAGGGATACCAGAATATATTCGAAGAATTTCTTCTTCATAAGATTCCCTCTTGTAGGCTTTATAGACGAGTCGTGGAAATATCTGTCGTAAGCGCGTATGACAGGCGGAAGAAATACAAGGATTCCGAGCGTTGAAAGGAAAGAAAGCTGAAGCGACAGGCTGAAAAGCGCCCAAGGGTCAAAGAGTATAATTATAAAGACAGCAAAAAACAAAGAGGTTATATTGTCGGACTGACGCCGCAAAAGACGGGCTATAAAATAGAGTATCATCATACATCCTGCTCGCATAATGGAGTAGGAAAAGCCTGTGAGCGCCATATAAAAAAGAATTAGTACAACCGACGCCGAAACCGATATATACTTACCCGCTCCGTATCTTTGCAGGGCAAGATATACCGACATAACGATAACCGAAAGATGAAGTCCCGAAATTGCAAGAATATGAGAAATTCCAAGAGTACGGAAGTCCTTCTTAACTTTATCCGAAAGCTCACTTTTATCTGCTATGATAAGGGAGTTAAGAAGTGACGAGCTATCTGCGCCCGACGTTTTTTCGCTTATTCTCCGACGGAGCTTGGCGATGAGAGAATTAGTCTCACTTATTTCATAAAACGTTGGAAAAACTGTGAGAAAGCATCCCTCTCCTCTGTTGTAGCCATCCTCGGTAAATTCAGCTGTACCGCCGAATATTATTTTACTTCCAACGTCTGCATCAGCTTTTCCTCTTATGATGACAGAGAACTTGGTTTCGGTCTCTTCCTTGTTGACGGTATCGGATGAGACTGTCAGAACTGTAAAATCCGAGGATTTTGTAACCTCTTCCGCCCTGCCTTCCACAACTACGTATTCACCGTCAAGCACTCTTGCGCTCTCTAGCCTTTTCAAGTCAATAAAATGAGATTTTAAGAGGGCGGTCAAGGAGAAAAGAAGGATAAGAAAAAGAAGTGCAAAAGCCTTCCTTTTAGTGAAAATGTAACTAACAAGAAAAGCCGTTGCACAAGCTGTAATGATAATAAAAAAAGGGAGTGAAAGATTTTTAGAAAAGTTTAGAGTAAGGAAAACCGCAAGAGCGTATGCACCTACACAAAGAGCGAGAGGTCTGTTCATAGATAACTGCAAGCAGATTTCAGAAGAGCGAAGTGAAGAACATTTTTAAACTCGTTTTTAACGTATATGTCCTCTGTGGCTTTTCCTTCTAAAGAAAATCCGCATTTTTCGAGGAGCTTTATCGAGGGGGTGTTTCCTTCCATCACACGCGCTTCAAGTCTGTTGAGCTCAAGAGCGGAGAAGGCATAACGTATTACCTCCCTCACACATTCCTCGGCATAGCCCTTCCCTTGGTACGAAGGGCTTAAAACGTAGCCAATTTCGCCTTTACAATTAGAGAAATCTATGCAGGTAAATCCACAGGTGCCGATAAGCTTATTTTCGCTTTTAAGAACTATTCCCCAATCGAGAAATTCTCCCGTTTTGTATTTCTTAACAAGAAATTTAAGGTATTTTCTCGTGTAATCTACACTTTCGTGAGGCGACCAGGTGAGAAATTCTGTAACCTCGGAGCGTGATGCATAGTCGTACATATCCGCACTGTCTTTCGGGGTCATTTTTCTCAAGAGAAGTCTTTCGGTTTCGATCTTCGGTAAATGCTTCACCGTATAATCCAAAAACTTTTCGTACATTTTACTTCCTTAACGCTGTTCTATGATGATTATTTTGAATTAAGCGTTTTTAAATAGTCCTTCATTTTTATGGTATTTCCGCTTTTTCTTGCCTCCTCAGCCGCAAAAGCAATAAGGTGGCTCATACAATAAAGAGATATATCGGACACCGACACCGACGGGTTATCGTTTGCCACGTACTCGTAAAGGTCCTCCATTATTCCCATATCTCCGCCTCCGTGACCGCCCATTGCTTCGCGCTCTGCGGTTTCGGGAGTGAACACCTTGGTTGTCTTTCGTGTTGCAAAGTCATATAGGGTGATAGTCTGGCGAACGTCATCACATCTGAGCTCTCCCTTAGTTCCCATAACGGTTGTGACTCTGCCGCCCTCGTTGAAGCCTGACATAGTAAGAGTGAGAAGCTTATCATCGCCGAACTTCACGTTCACTACCTGGTGGTCTACAACGTCGTTATCGCAGCAATACACGCATCTTCCGTAGGGTGACGTAACAAGCGCCTCGTCCACCTCTTCGTCGGTGGGGTCAAATTTATTTGCAACGATAGCTCTGAAATGTCCAACCTCGGTAGTATCAATTCTGTAAAGCGACGGTGCATAATAGAAGCAGGTATCCTTATGGGGACATCCGTCAAGACATCTCTCGGGTGCGCCCTCGGGTCTGTTCTTTTCTGTAAAGTGAGTGAGACTGCCGAAGGACTGTACCTCGGTGCAATAGTCTGACAAAAGCCATTGAAAGAGGTCGGTATCGTGACAGCATTTTGCAAGTATCATAGGTGCGCTATCCTCTTCCTTCGACCAGTTTCCTCTTACAAAGCTATGGCTCATATGTACGTTTCCTACGCATTCGGAGTGGATAACGTTCATAACGTCTCCGAGCGTTCCGTCGTCGATGAGTCTCTTTATGGTTTTATAGTATGGTGTGTATCTGAGAACAAAGCAAACAAGCGCTTTTACGCCCGCCTCCTTCGCTTTTTCGGAAAGTATATAGCATTCCTCCGGGGATGGGGATATAGGCTTTTCAAGAAGGATGTGGTATCCATTTTCTATAGCCCTCATAGCAGGTGCAAAATGCATCTTGTCCTGTGTACAGATAAGGACTACATCTGCAAATTTGGGTATTTTAAATATATCCTCATAGCTTTCAAAGCACATATCGGCAGGAACGCCGTATTTATCTCTTAAAAAGTCTCTTTTTGCCTTGACAGGCTCGGCTATCGCCTCAAGAGAGAACTTTTCGGGATGTATATCGAGATATTTAAGGTAACAGCTTCCCCTGTCTCCTCCGCCTATCAAAATTATCTTTAACTGCTTCATATCCGACTCCTTTATTTTAGTCACCGTGGATTATAACACAAAAGAAAGTATTTTTCAATAATATACGGCAAAAAAATATGCGGTTATCAAAAAATGATAACCGCGTTTTCTTACTGTGCCGAGGCTCCTGTAAAGGTAGATTTCACTTCGTTTATTTTCGCGTCGCTCGCCGCCTCTGTAGGATACCAGCCTCTCTTGGACATTTCCTCAAAGACCTGATGCTGAAGGATGTGCTCCTCATTGAGAAGGTCCATCATTGTGTTTACAACGTTGGGATTTGCCGCTTCGTTTGCAGAGTAGTTATAGCATGCGGTAACGGATTTTTGTGTCTCAAGTGCATCCGTCATAATATTCTTGTCGGTAAAGTTGTTGATTTCGGGACAGTTGTTCATATTATTCCTCCTTTATGCAAGTAAAGTTACAAGTCTGTCGAAATGAGCCTGATGCTTTGATGCTATTGTGCTGAGCTGTTCCTTTAAAACAGGGTCGCAGGTGGTTGCGGAATACATCTTGTACTTTGCAATAAGATTCTGTTCCTCTCCAAGCTGTGCTTTTATAAGGTCGAGCTCTTTTGTTGTAAGGTTTGCCATAAATTTTACCGCCTTTCATAAATTTTACGCCTTTAGTATTTTCAGATTTTTCTCTTTTATTCTTGCAAAATGAGGTTATTTACTGTATAATTTACGAGAGGTGTATTTTATGAAGAAGAATACTGTTTTTAAAGCTGAAATTGAAGCGATGTCGGCTGACGGCGCGGGAATTGCAAAAGTTGACGGAGAGGTTATCTTCGTTCCTGCAACGGCTGTGGGCGACGAGGCGGAAATTGTTATTATAAAAGAGAACAAAAACTACTCGGTAGGAAAGCTCATCTCTATTCTCTCCCCCTCCGATGTAAGAGTTGACCCCGACTGTAAGGTTTTCCCAAGGTGCGGAGGATGTGTTTTCAGACACGTGAGTCTTGAAGAAGAAGAGAGAATAAAAAAAGAAAACGTTGAAGCGGTTATGCAGAGGATCGGTAAAATAGACGTTAAGGTGGAAAAGGTTCTGACCCCCGTAACAAAGCACTACCGCAATAAAGCTCAGATTCCCGTAGCGCAAGAAAAGGGTGCTTTGCGATGCGGCTTTTATGCGCCTCATTCTCACAGAATCGTTGAAGAAAGCATCGACTGTATTATAAGCGATGAGTCCTTTTCTCCTTTGACCAAGACCATTATGACATACCTTGCATCAAACAACACTGAAGGCTACAACGAAGAAACGAAAAGCGGTATCGTCAGACATTTATATTACAGAGTAAATAAAGAGAACAAGCTTTCGGTGACCGTTGTAACAAACACAAAGGAGCTTGTGTCAAAGAAATTTGAAAAGAGCTTTGCGGAGTATATAACCGGTGAGTTTCCGGAAATTGTAAACGTATATATAAACTACAACAACAAGGATACGAACGTTGTTTTATCCGATGATTTTCGTATTATTTACGGAGAAGACTGCTTTGAAGACGAGCTTCTCGGATGTAAATTCAAATTGTCTCCCGACTCCTTTTTTCAGGTTAACAGAGTGGGTGCAGAGGAGGTTTATAAAAAGGGCTTTTCGCTCCTTGAAAACAAGCACTTTGAAAACGTATACGACCTCTACTGCGGTGTAGGTACTATAGGAATCACTCTTTTTTCTATGATGAAAAGGGGTGAAATCGGGGCATCTGCCGACAGGCTTTTCGGTATAGAGATTGTAGAAAAGGCGGCGGAGTGTGCGGCATTCAATGCCGAAAGAAACGGTATTTCAAATGCTCGTTTTATGGCGGCGGATTCTGTTGATATAACAAAATCCGACTGGTTTGACAAGTACCCTCCCTCTCTCGTAATACTTGACCCGCCGCGAAAGGGCACTACAACAGAGCTTCTGGATTTTCTTGCAGACAGAAACGTTAACGATATACTTTATATATCCTGCGACCCTGCAACGCTTGCAAGAGATATGGGTTATCTTTATCAAAAGGGATATACGTCAAGTGCGGTCTATCCCGTAAATCTTTTCCCCGGAACGAAACACTGTGAATGCGTTGTGAGAATTTATAAACAAGGATAATAAAAATGAATAAGAAAAAATTAAGCGGTCCTGCGGTTTTCATGTACAGTACGATTATCCTGATGGTTATTTTGTCCGTCACGGGCTTTACGCTGTATTATACAGGAATTTATGAAAGTGACGTGGTATTATGGGTTGGAATCGTTGCTTTTATGATAATATATCATTTCGGGTTAAGGCTCCTCGAAGGCGTTATAACGAATAAATTCAACATAAGCTACAATCATCCGTGGTATAAGACAAGAAAATTCGAAAAAAAGCTTTATAGGATACTCAAAGTAAGGCTTTGGAAGGACAAGGTGTTGACCTTTGAGCCCGACAAATACGATTTTAAAAGCAGGACTCTTCACGAGCTTGCAACCACTATGGCAAAATCCGAGCTTGACCACTGGATAAACGAGGCTATTTCGGTTTTCAGTCTCTTTTTCATATTTGTTTGGGGGTGCGCTCCCGCATTTATAATTACGGCTGTTCTTGCAATGATATTCGACGCGCAGTTTATTGTGGTTCAAAGATATAATCGCCCCATTGTGTTAAGGCTGATGAAGGCGAAGAAAAAGAAAAATAACAAATCAATAAAAACGCCCCTTGAAGCATAAGCTTCAAGAGGCATTTTTTATTCACCCTTAATTCGTCCGAGAGTGGTATTATCGCAGGTTCTGTTCTGCAGCTCGGGTATGGGATTGGGCTTTGTTTCGTAGCGGTAGTCCATTCCCTTGCATGAGATATACTTGTCGATGACCTCGTGTGACGGAACTGTGGGCACGTCGCAGTTGAGTTTGTTCTGGAAGAAGAAGTATTTTGCGTCGTCGGGGATATCGTTGATACAGGGATAGTCGTCAAAATAAGAGGTATTTCTGACGGTGTTTTCAAGAACGTCTCTGACGTATTCGATATTAGGCTTAAAGGAGAGAAGCTCGGGAAATTCTCCGCATGGAATGACCTCTTCCCAGCTTCTGCCCTCGTATTTTTGAAGAAGCTCTGCGGCTTTATGAAGATGAGAAAGCTCCTCCTCAAAAAGCTCTTCCCAAATCTGTTTAATTCTAAGATCCTTTTCATCGCAGTAGCAGGAATAGTAGAGGTAGCACTCGTTGTATTCGTGCATAAGTGCCATTTCAAGCCAAGTGCCGTTGGGGTCGATAAGGCTTTCATACTGACTTACGTGCTGCTCCTCGATGAGTCCTATCTCCTGATAAAGACGTCTGCCGATATCGTTGCAGTAGAAGGGTGCTATATTCATATAGTAGTTCATAGTCTGCTGCTCGGCGGCGGTAATGATATTGACGTTAAGCTTTGTTATGGGGTCTGCCGTTCTGAAATCGGTGGCGGGCTTTACGTTATCGAAGGGATAGCGGTGCTCGGTGATGGTAGGTCTTCCCGGCATTATTTCGGTATAGCCTCCCACAAGCTCCTCTGCCCTTATACCGCTATCCATTTCGAGAAGGTCGGCATATCGGTAAAGGTGGTCGAAATCCTCAAGAAGCGCAAAATCGAGAGCGGCTTTAACGTGGGGGTCGGGCTCGCGCTTTGCAAGGATTGCGGTAAGGTCAACGGCAAGCTGTTCATAGCCGATAGTGTGCTCAAGAGGCGATTCGTCGATGGGCTTAAGACAAGCGAGCTTCATCTGTTGTCCCTTCTCAACTCTTCTTGTAACTGCAATCTCGCGTCTTAAATCCATATTGTCGGTATGTCTTGAAAACTGATGAGAAAACCAGTTTGCCTCAAATTCGGTACCGTTCATAAGAATGATACGGGTTTTGGTATAAGGGTCTGCAAACTCCTTTTTGTAGGAGCAGGGATAAACACAGCTCCACGACTTAAAGGCTTCGTCTACAGGCTTTGATTTTTGTTCAAACGGATTCATTAAATTCTTCCTTTCGTATGTTTTTGCACGTATTGCGTGCATATTATATTATTCACAAAAGAGCTCAAAAGATACAAAGGCTCTTGACGAACTAAAGAAAAAGCGGTATACTTTCATAGAAAATAAGGGGGGTCTATATGCTTTTTTTCGATAATCACGTTCACAGTGACGTAAGCTTCGACGGAAACGACAGTTATAAAAATTTTATTTTGACGGCAAAGGAAATAGGGCTTGGCGGTATTACCTTCACCGAGCATTGTGACATATACGACGGAATGGACCCTCATGATGAAAAGGCACGTCCATTTGATAATGCCGTTTATAAAGAAAAATTTGAAGAAGCAAAGTCGCTTTTCGGCGACTTTATAAAAATGGGTGTGGAAATAGGACTTCGCCCCGACAAAAAGGAAAAGGTGCGGGAAATTTCAAAATATTTCGACTATGATTTCATTATAGGCTCCTCTCACGTTGTGTGTATGAAGAACATATCCCACGATTTTTCCTTCTATGAGGGGCTTACAAAGGATGAGGCTTATGAAAAATATCTCTACGAGGTATACGAAAACGTAAAGCTTCACCACGAGTCCTTTGACGTATACGGGCATCTGGACTACGTTATAAGATACGGAGGCTTTGCCGATACAAAAATGAGCCTTTCGGATATTATCGACGAGATTTTATCTCTTCTTATAAGGCAGGATAAGGGAATTGAAATAAACACGGCGTTTATGAGGATGGGAAATTCCGACCCTCATCCGAATTACGACATAATTAAGAGATACCGCGAGCTTGGTGGAAAAATTATCACATTAGGCTCCGATGCTCACCGACCCGAGCATCTTGCATTCGGCTTTTCTGAAGCCGCAGAAAGGCTTTTATCTATCGGGTTTAAGGAATATGCCGTATATACGAAAAGAAAGCCCGAATTTTTCGGACTTCAGAGGTAAACTGTGATAAAAGAAAAATTTGGAATAATATTCGTTCTGATAGCAGGCGTGCTTTGGGGTACTATGGGAGTTTTCGTAAACTTCTTCAGCTCAACAGGGCTTCAATCGGTCGACATTGCAGGAGTGCGACTTATTTTCGCCTCTCTCATTATGGTGCTTTATCTGCTTGTTAAAAATCCCCGTCTGTTCAAAATAAAGCTACGTGATATCTGGTGCTTTCTCGGCAGCGGACTTGTCAGCCTTATGATATTCACGGTATGCTATTTCGAGACTATCGTCCGAAGCTCAATGTCGGTGGCGGCGGTTCTTTTGTATACCTCCCCTGTTTTCGTTATTCTTTTTTCGTTTATCCTTTTCAAAGAGAAGTTAACTTTTACAAAGGTGATTTCCTGTATTTTTTGCGTTGCGGGCTGTGCTTTCGTTACGGGAATAGTCGCAAGTGTAACAAAGATATCGCTTATTGCAATGCTTCTCGGAACGGCATCGGGTATAGCCTATGCCCTTTACAGTATTTTTTCCCGATTTGCCCTTCAAAAAGGATATTCTTCTATGACGATAACCGTATACACCTTCCTTTTTGCGGCGGCGGGACTTTCGTTTTTTACTGATTTTAAATTACTTTCGTCACTTGTATTGCAAAAGCCCGAAATAAGTGTTATAATGGCACTGTCAGGTCTTGTCACGGCAGTTTTGCCTTACATTTTCTACACTAAAGGACTTGAAAGACTTGAATCGGGAACGGCGGCGGTGGTTGCCGCAATCGAGCCTGTTGTGGCAACGGTTATCGGCGGTGTATTCTTCCGTGATGACCTGTCGCTTCTTCAGTATTTCGGAATAGCTTTGGTCATTGTTTCGATAGTGCTGACAAATATTAAGAACAAAAAATCAAAATATAGAATATAAAAATTTTTAATTAAGGAGAAATAATATGAGCGCAATCAAATTTGGAGTTATGTCCACCTACCGTGGTGACTACGCTGATGACAATCTTGAAGAGATGTTCAAAAACGCCGCATCTCTTGGCGTAAAGAGCATGATGTTTTGTCTTCTTGCAAACGACAAGGTAAAAGAAGACCTTATCAACCGTGTTGACGAAGTAAAAGGATACATGGAAAAATATAACGTCGAGGTCAATGCACTTTGGGCAGGCTGGGGAGCACCTTGTATATGGAACTTCTATGAAGGACAGAACACTATCGGTCTCATTCCTCCCGAATACAGAGAAAAGAGACTTCAACTCGTTCTTAATGCATCGGAAATTGCAAAGGCATGGGGCGTTAAGTATATCGTAACACATTGCGGATATATTCCCGAGAATCCCAATGATCCTGTATATAACTCATTCATCGCTATGATGAAATATCTTTGCGGAGAGCTCAAGAGACGCGGTCAGTGGTTCTGCTTTGAAACAGGTCAGGAAACTCCCGTTACCATTCTCCGTGCAATTCAGGATATAGGTACAGGCAACGTAGGCGTTAACCTCGATACAGCGAATATCATTCTCTACGGCAAGGCTAACCCCGTTGATGCTATTAAGATTTTCGGTGATTACGTTAAGTGTCTCCACTTAAAGGACGGTCTCTGGCCTACAGACGGCAGAAATCTCGGTAAGCAGGTGCAGATAGGTACAGGCGAGGTTGACTTCCCTGCCGTTATAAAGGGACTTCACGACCACGGATACAGAGGTCACTTCACCATTGAACGTGAAATCGTTGAAGGAAGCGAAAGAAACAAGGATATCATCGAAGCGCGTGATATGATAATGGATCTTACCTCAAAGTACGAGTGGGATCCCGAATAAAAAAAGTTAAGCCGACTCATTTGAGTCGGCTTTTATTATTACATTTCTCTTACAAGCTCTACCGCTTCTTTAACTATCTTGGTGATACCCTCAAAGTCGCCCTTTTCAATAAGGTCGTTAGGAGTAAGCCAGCTTCCGCCACAACAGATAACCGACTTACAAGCAAGATAATTGCCGATGTTCTCGGGGGAAATACCGCCTGTGGGCATAATCTTTATCATACCGTAGGGAGCGGATATAGCCTTTATCATCTTGACGCCGCCCGCCGCTTCTGCGGGGAAGAATTTAAGGCAGTCAATACCGATGCTGAGAGCCGCTTCTATTTCGGTGGGGGTGCATACGCCGGGGATCATAGGAATACCGCGTGAAAGTGAATGAAGAACAACTTCCTTATTGAAGCCGGGAGCAACGAGGAACTTCGCGCCTGCGTCAATGGCTTCGTCAGCCTGCTCAACGGTGAGAACTGTTCCGGCGCCTACGAACATATCGGGAAATTCCTTTGTTATTGCTCTGATAGCGTCTGCAGCGCCTGCAGTTCTGAAGGTAACCTCCGCCGTGGGAAGTCCTCCTTCGATAAGCGCCTTGGCAAGTGCCACTGCTTTAGATGGGTCCTTGATGGTTACAACGGGGATTACTTTGTATTCTTGAAGCTTTGATATAACGTCCATATTATCCTCCTTATCTTACAACTCGTCCCGAGCCGTCTCCGCCCGCAAGCTGTTTTACTTCCGCAACGCTCACCATATTGAAGTCGCCTTCGATGCTATGCTTGAGACAACTTGTGGCTACTGCGAATTCGATTATTTCCTGACTTGTCATTTCAGAGAGAGTTGCATAGATGAGACCTGCTCCAAAGCTGTCTCCGCCGCCTACTCTGTCAACGATATGAATTCTGTATGACTTGGAGAAGAAATATTCACCGTTTTCATAGAGCATTGCCGCCCAGTCGTTATCGTTGGCGCTGATGGAGGAACGGAGCGTTATCGCAACCTTCTTGAAGCCGAAGCGGTCGGCAAGCTGCTTGGCTACGTCCTTATAGCCTTCCTCGCTTATCTTACCGCCTGTGATATTTGTGTTAGCGGCGTGGATACCGAATACGTCGCCCGCATCCTCCTCGTTGGCGATACAAACGTCAACGAAGGGCATAAGCTTTGCCATAACCTCGCCTGCTTTTTCTCTTGTCCAAAGCTTCTTGCGGTAGTTAAGGTCGCAGGAAACGGTGATACCGCGCTTCTTTGCTTCTCTCAGTGCTTCAAGACAGATATCCGCAACGTTATCGCCGAGAGCGGGAGTGATTCCTGTAAAATGGAACCAATCTGCACCTTCAAATATATTCTGCCAATCAAAGTCCTCGGGCTTTGCTGTCATTATAGATGAATAAGCTCTGTCATAAATAACCTTTGAGGGACGCTGACTTGCTCCCTTTTCAAGAAAGTAAACACCTACTCTGTCACCGCCGCGTGTTATCTTGGAGGTGTCAACGCCAAAGCGTCTGAGGGAATTTACTGCCGCCTGACCGATTTCGTGGGAAGGAAGCTTTGTAACGAAAGCCGCATCCATTCCGAAGTTTGCGAGGGAAACTGCAACGTTAGCCTCTCCTCCGCCGAAGGTCGCGCCAAAGGTATCTGCCTGAAGGAATCTCATATAGCCTTCTGGTGCAAGACGAAGCATTATTTCGCCGAAAGTAACTATTCTTTTCATATCTTCATATCTCCTTATTATTTTGTATCTTTATTACAATAAAAGTATATTACGAGTTTCAATAAAAGTCAATGGATTTTAGTAAGAAATGTAAACGTTTTCATAATTTTTTATATTGCTTTTACAAAGGTTTTGTGCTACAATTGGAAGGTCAATATTTTCAAAGGGGATTTTTATGAAAAACGTTAAAGGAAGCATTTTCCTTCTTATTGCCTCCCTTATATGGGGTACGGCTTTCGTTGCACAGTCGCTTGGACTTAACAACGTAGGCTCATTTACATTCAATGCAATAAGAAATTACGTGGGTGCTATTACTCTGCTCCCTGTAATCTTTATAATGAGCAAAATAAAGAAGAACGATGCGGTGCCTTCAAGCAAAAAGGACAAAACGCTTCTCATCGGAGGTATATCCTGCGGTGCGGTGCTTGCCATAGCCTCCTCTCTTCAGCAGATGGGACTTGAGGCAGGCGCACAGCCCGGTAAGGCAGGCTTTATCACCGCACTTTACATAATTTTTGTGCCGATTGTGGGACTTTTCACCAAGAAAAAGCCGAGAGGAACTATTTGGATAGCGGTACTTCTCGCCACTGTGGGAATGTATCTTCTCTGTGTTAAAGAAGGATTTTATCTTGAAAGAGCTGATATATATCTTTTCCTTTGTGCCATCGCTTTTACCTTCCACATTCTTGTGGTGGACAAGTTCTCCCCTCTCGTTGACTGTGTAAAGCTTTCCTGTATTCAGTTCTTTGTCTGTGGTACCCTCTGTCTTATCTGTATGCTTCTCTTTGAGGAACCCACTCTTGCAAATATAAAGCTTGCGGCAATCCCCATTCTGTATACCGGTATAATGTCATCGGGCATTGCCTATACCTTCCAGATTATCGGGCAGAAGTATACCTATCCCTCTCTTGCTACTCTCATCATGAGTCTTGAATCGGTTTTTGCGGCACTTGCGGGCTGGGTTATTCTTCATCAGGCGATGTCAGCTCCCGAGCTTATAGGCTCAGGTCTTGTCTTTGCGGGAATTCTTGTAGCACAACTTTTCTGATTTGCAATTTATCTATTGACTTTTTTGCCATTATTACTGTATAATAAGGCAATGATATTTTTTGGAGGAAATTAAAATGCTTAATTTTTTTGAAGCGGCGGCAGCCACCACTGCAGGCGCAGGCGGCGGAATGTCAATGATTATTATGATGGTAGTTCTTTTCGTGGTGATGTATTTCTTCATGATAAGACCTCAGAAGAAGCAGGAAAAAGAAATTGCAAATATGCGCAACAGCATCGTTGTAGGTGACGAAATCTGCACAAACGGCGGTATTATCGGCAGAGTTTGCAGAATCAAGGACGATATCCTTACCATCGAAATCAATAAAGACAGAACAACAATGAAGATCTATCGTTGGGCAGTGAGAGAAATCGTTAATCCTATGCCCCGCGACAAAGCTCCGGCAGACGCAGCGAAGAAGGACGAAGCTGACGAGGTCAAGGAATAATTCCAAGGTGAACGCTTTTCGGCGTTCACCTTACTTTTTACTTTTATATATTTTTCTTTATTTGTTCAAGGGCGCCCTTTTCAAGACGAGAAACCTGTGCCTGACTAATCCCTACCTCTTCAGCTACCTCCATCTGAGTTTTCCCCATAAAGAAGCGCATATTTATTATCTTGCTTTCCCTCTCGGAAAGCTTTTTCATTGCCTCGGATATGGCAATGCTTTCGGTCCATACACCGTCGTTGTTTTTATTATCACAAAGCTGATCCATTATATAAATAGAATCTCCGTTGTCGGAATAGACAGGCTCAAAAAGTGATACTGGCGCAACGACGGCATCAAGAGCGCCTGCTATCATCTTTTCGGAGTAAACTGCGGGAGGCACGTCGATGCCCTCCAGTCTTTTTTTCTCCTCCGCTTCAATACGCATGCGTCTATTGACCTCATCTGTCAACTCTTCGATGGTGGGCTCTCTGGAAAGTATGAGGTTCAGGTGCTCCTTTGCTGAAAGCGCCTTATATGCAATATCTCTCACAGAACGGCTCACCCTTATCATATTGTTGTCGCGAAGATATCTTCTTATTTCACCGATTATCATTGGCACGAACGTCAAAAGTCGAAAATGCGGTTATTGACAGTAAAGCCAAAAAGTGTTATTATAAATGCTACGAGGTGCTTTATGGAAAAGAAAAATAACTCTCTCATCGTGCAGGGCGCAATTCTTGCCCTTGCAGGTATAATAACTAAAATAATTGGCTTTATTTATAGAATCCCTATGGCAAATATGCTGGGCGAGGAAGGAAACGGCATTTACTCGGTCGCATTCGGCATTTACAACGTAGCCCTCACTCTTTCCTCCTACTCTCTCCCTCTTGCCCTATCGAAGCTTATGTCGGAAAGGCTTGCATCAAAGAGCCCGAAAAACGCTTTCGTGCTTTTTAAAAGAGCTTTAGTTTTCGCACTCATTGCGGGTACAACCGCTTTCTCGGTGCTTTTCTTCGGGGCAGAATTTCTCGAAGCGTTATACGGCAGAACGGGACTTATGTATCCCTTGAGGGTGCTTGCGCCTACTACCTTCATAGTTGCGCTTCTCGGTGTATTCAGAGGATACTTTCAGGGACATTCAAATATGGTGCCCACTGCCCTTTCGCAAATTGTTGAGCAGATAATAAACGCGGGAGTAAGCATCTTTGCCACCTGGCTTTTTATGAAGAGCATGGGCTCGTCGGCAATGGGCGCGGCGGGTGCTACTATGGGTACTCTGGCAGGAGCCTTTGGTGCACTGATAATGCTCTCTCTTTTCTTTGCATCACGAATGAGAGCTTTAAAGAGTGAAATTGAAAACGACACCTCCGACACAGAAAGAAAGAGTGTCACCTACAGAGGAATAGTCCTTACGATGATTCCCATTATTCTGAGTCAGACGGTTTTTCAGATAAGCTTTACGGTTGACGACCTGATATTTGGCAATCTAATGGAGTCAAAAGGATTTACGGACAAGGCGATTTCCTCTTTGCAAGGTGTTTTCAACACACAGTATACGGGTCTTGTGAATCTGCCGATAGCTATTTCGACGGCACTTGCGGCATCTACACTGCCTGCAGTGGTAAGACTTTTTATTGAAAGAAAGAACGAAGAAAAGAACAAAAAAATCGATGGCGTAATCAAGCTTACAATGGCAGTATCCATTCCCTCTGCCGTGGGACTTGCAGTGCTGGCAAGACCTATAATGACAGTACTTTTTCCAAGTCTCATAACCTACCGCGAGGTAGCGATAGCGCTTCTCAAATACGGCTCTGTTGGTTGTGTATTCTACTCACTATCCATTATCACCACATCGGTTTTGCAAGGTAACGGAAAAATGAGGGCGCCTGTAATCAATGCATTTATATCCTTTGTATTCCATACCGTTCTCATATACGCGCTTATAAGGTTTACTTCACTCGGAATATACGCAAGGCTTATTGCCGACGTTACCTTCCCTCTCGTAACCGCCTTTCTGAACTACACCAGTTTAAAGCAAATAGGGTATCTGCCAAAGATAAAAAGCATATTTGTGCTTCCCTTGGTTGTTTCGGCTTTTATGGGTGTTGTAACCTATGCATTTTACTACGTTATGTTGACAACGACAAGCAATATGATAATATCAATGGCAGCATCCCTGCCTGTTGCAATTATAGTATACGGTACTCTCATCCTTACGTCGAAAACGTTCAGTGACGAGGAGCTTCTTGACCTGCCTGCAGGACGCACCCTCCTCAGATTGAGAAACAAAATAAAAAGATAAAAAAATAAGTCTTGTGCGATTGCACAAGACTTATTATTTTAGTGGAACTCTGTCCAGATATCCTCTTCCTTTTCGGGAACCGAAGGAGTCGAGGGTGTTGAAGGTGTTGAAGGTGTTGAAGGAACCGAAGGCGTTGAACCGGAGCCTGTATCGGATTCGGCTTTAATAAATGCATTTGTGAAGCTTGGGTCCTTTGTGATTTTGCTTATAACAGAAGATGTGGACCTTGTAACCGTTGTGTTGTCAAATGCAATTACAAGCTCTGCGGCACTTCCGTCGAAGCTGATGTTACCGGTAGTTCTTATAACGAGTCTTCCGTTGATCTTCACGTTTGTGAAGGTCATAGCCTCAGGCATTCCGTCGCCGATTATAAGGTCACCGTTAATAGTTACGTTCTGAATAGTATTTATGGCGTTTCCGCGGATAATAACGTTGCCGTTAACCGTTCCGAGAGAGTTAAGACCAACAAGGTCGTCTACGTACGCTTTATTGAGATTGTACATTACCTGTGAAAATTCAGCTCTTGTGATGCTTGAAAGAGGATTGAGCACACCGCCGCTTCCTCCAACGTAGCCGTTTGCAACAAGTGCTTCTATCTCGGGCTTCGCCCAAGCGGCAACCTTGTTCGCGTCGCTGAACTTTTCAAGAGCTGAGGTTGTGGATGCTTTAAGATTGAATGCACGGGCAAGAACAACAAAGGCTTCCTGTCTTGTTATCTTGGCATTGGGATTCATCTTACCTGCGCCGTCGCCCTTGAATATTCCCATCTTATAAGACGTAGCCATCGCACTGTGATACCAGGCATCCTTGGGAACGTCGGTAAACTGTGAAATATCGGCTGTCTCTGTAGCACCGAGAGCTCTTACGAGAATGGTAGCCATCTCTGCGCGGGTGAGGCTGTTTTTGGGGTTGAGCTTATTGTCCGAGCCCTTCAGAAGACCGTTGTCAACGGCGCTCTGCAATGCGGCTGTAGACCAGTCGTTTGGCATATCGTCAAAAGCGGAAGCACTCACCGCAGAAGCTGCAAGAAGGAGTGCCATACTTACCGCAATTATTATTTTTTTCAAATCAGTATCCTCTCTTTCGTAAATTCATAGTTATTTTAACATAAAAAAATGTGAGAGTCAATACAAGAAATCAAAAATCTTTATGCGGCTTATTTTTTGAAAATCTCTTCATTCAGATACTTGATAGAGTTTTTCAGATCCTCTTGCTGTTTTTCACCAGAAATTTCACGTTCGATTATAATAGGGCCGTCATAGCCTATCTTTTCAAGCTCGGCAAATACGCGTTTGAAGTCTACAAAGCCTTCTCCGACAGGTGTTTGTACTCCTAACTTCTCGGGGTCTACAGGAGGAAATCCGTCTTTTATGTGAAGTCCTTTAATATAGCTATTGAGCGTATATACAGCGTCAACGGGATTACCAAAGCCGTACAAAATAGGATTTGCCGTATCAAGATTTGCATAAACATTGCCTGTTCCCACGTCTTCAATCATTCTGAGCATAGTAATAGGACTTTCACAGCCTGTTTCCAAAAGAACGTTTACACCGATTTCCTTGCAGAAGCCTGCAAAATCCGAAAGACACTCTCTCATATACATATATTCTTCCGAAAGTGGATTGTTTGCAATATAGCCTGCGTGAATCAAAACGTCGTCAATTCCTATGCTTTTTGCAAACGCGGCAGCTTTTTTAACGTAAGCAATTCGGTCTTTTCCGAATTCTTTACTGTTAATTCCCGACACTCTGAAGGAATCAGCCCTTGATAAGGCGTAATTTCCGTCTCTGAAGCCGGCAAACATAGACACGATAGGCACGTTATGCTTTTTTGATGCCTCAAATATTATCTTCGCCGCTTTTTCGGTATACTCTACAGGCTTATAGATAAGCTGACAATAAGAAAACCCGAGCTCTTTCAATTTTATAAACTCTGCATCTGTATTATCAATGTTTGAAATTGCTAAAAATTTACCGTAATCTGTTCTCATAAATGCTAAACACCTTTCTGTAAAAGACCTATATTACAAATCTTTACGAATCTCATCAATTGTTACATAGCGCTTTTCTTTGTGAGATTTTATTGCCGCATCTATAACGAGCTGAGCCTTCAAGCCATCGTCAATAGTGGTTGTAAAGGCGTCCTTTTTGCCGTTGACGTAATTTACAAAGGACTGTGACTGGTATATCGCCCTTGCATCACCGTACTTCTCGGGTGTGTCCACCTTCACTCTACCCTTGGCAATAGTTTCCTTGTCGCCATAGCATATTTCAAGACCTTTTCCTACACGGCTGCTGAAGCAAATATATCCCTTTTCACCGTAAATAGCAAATTCGGTAAGCTGATCCTCTGTCTTAGCACAACGGGAAAGGTCGATATTTGCAGTAGCACCGCTCTTAAGGTCTGCAATAATGTTCGCATAGTCGTCGGTTGTAACGGGTGCCCACTCATCGCTGTCAAGCTTTTGTCTTTCCTTGACAAAAATACCCATATTGGCAGACAGTCCCACTATATCCTCGTTCATCCAGTTCAAAAAGTCAATCATATGAGAGCCAAGGTCGCAAAGCACTCCCGAGCCTGCCATTTCCTTTTGGAAGCGCCACTCAAGCCTTCTTCCTTCCCACAAGCCGCTTTCTTTTATACACTTGATATAACAATGATACACTTTACCAACAGCTCCGCTGTCGATTGTATCCTTAAGGAATCTTGTTGTGGGCATATGGCGCCAGGTAAACGAGACAAATACGGGCAATCCTTTTTTCTCTGCCAGCGCACGTACTTCCTCTACCTCTTTACTGTTTATACCGGCAGGCTTTTCCATACTGACGGCAAGACCTGCATTAAGCGCATATTTCGCCTGCTCACAATGAAAACGGTTAGGGGTGCAAATATCAACCATATTACACTTGCCACTGTCTATCAACGCCTTATAGTCTGTAAAAAGGCAATCATCCGACAAGCCGAAATCTTCCTTTGCCTTTTTTAAAGCATTCGGATTCACGTCGCAAACCGCAACAATCTCCACGTCCTCAGCTAATCTGTAAGACGCTTTGTGGGTACCTCTCGCAATCGAACCATAGCCGATAAAGCCTACTTTGTTTTTCATAAGTATCTCCTTTTTATCAAAGAAATTTTACACCTCAATTATATCCGTGCAACATATCGCGGTCAAGGCACATAACGATATATAAATGTCACTTTTAGAAACTAAACAATTCCATAATCATTGACAAATCGCGGTTTTATAGCTATAATAAATGTCACAAATTATACAGGAGGCGTACTTGATATGAACGTAATAAATATAGAGAATGCCTATCGGATAAGCTTTAGAGCACAAGTATTAAACACCTTTAAGCAAAGGTGGTCGAATGATGACACCGTAAATTTCATAGGTAGCCCCAAAAAGCAACATTTGTTGTTTTATCTTTACAACTGCGGTGCGGTATATACGCTTAAAGACGGAAAAGAAATATATGCGCCGAAAAATTCAATTATATACGCTCCCGAGGAGGGCGAATACAAAACAAGGTTCGTTGACTGCTGCACAGATGATGCACATAACTGTATCGGAATAAATTTTAAGCTTTACGACGAGGAAGGCACTCCCTTTTGCTTCGACAAAAACGTAAAAAAATACGAATTGAATAATTCAACTCGTTTTACCGAAACTCTGTTTGAAATTGACGATAACTTTCAGTATGCCGTCCAATCCCCTACAAAGATTTTGGGGCTGTTTTATATTTTATTGTCGGAAATAGGAAGTTATCATCACCAAAAGAATAAGATTCTTCCGAAATACAACATTATTTCAAAGGGAATCAATGAACTGGAAAACGGGAACATAACAGAAATAAAAATAGACGAGCTTGCTAAAATGTGCAACGTAAGTCCAATTTACTTTCGCAAGCTCTTTAAGGAATATTCGGGACTTACACCCATTGAATACAAGCTAAGTACCACAATAATGCACGCTAAACGACAATTGATATACAGTGATAAGCAGATAAGTGAAATCGCTGACGTTCTCGGCTTTTCCAGCGCTACTTATTTTTGCAGAATATTCAAAAGAAAGGTTGGAGTTACTCCCGTAGAGTACAGAAAATCTCAAAATCAGCCATAATCTCGGTGTTCGAATACCTTTGTTTTGGCTTAACCGTGATAAAAGGTCAAAATTTGAGGTAAAAACCGACAAAAGGTCAAACCTTATAGTAATTGTCCCTTAATATGCAATAGCAGACCATATCCTTCAACTTGCCGTCATATCTTTTGACGGATTGATATAATGTGGTTTCATATTCGAACCCGCATTTTTCTATGACTCTTTTGGAGAGTGAATTTTCTGAATAGTGAAAAGCTGATAACAAGTCGATTTTCAACTCATCAAAGGAATAGCGAATTACTCTTTTGACTGCTTCTGTCATAATTCCTTTTCCCCAATAGAGCGGAGACAGAACAAAACTTATGGCTTTGGCATAATATTTGCCTCGATTGTTATCGGAATTCAACTTTATTGCTCCGATAACTTTATTTTCTGATTTCAAAACAATAGCCCAATGATTTTCTTGCGCCATATATTCATCCAATGTTTTTCGAGCTTCTTCTGAGCTTATATGAGGCTTCAACCCCGCCATTGATCCAACTCGTTCATCCGTTGAATATTCATAAAGATCATCTAAGTCAGATGCTAACCACGGTCGGAGAATAAGTCTTTCTGTTTCCATAACACCACCTCACTAAGAATATTATATCATATTTTATAGGCTAATTCAAGAATTTTTCGCCAACTCACATCCCCATCACGCCGAAGGCGTGTATATCATCCGCAACTTGTTGCGGTATATCATCAATGCGGAGCATTGTATATCATCAAGCCGCAGTGGGATCCAGCCCCATAGGGGCTGATGAGATACAAGGGCGGAAATGCCGCCCTTGGTGATATACCGACTTGCGTCGGATGATATGCCAAGCCTGCGGCTTGGATAAACAAAAAACAGAACATTTGTCGGCAGACAAATGTTCTGTTTTTGTTGGCGGAAAGGGAGGGATTCGGGCTACGCTACGCATAGCCTTTCGCTCGGGACCAGCCCTTCGCGTCCCCGCCTAAAAACAGTTCACCGGACTGTTTTTTTAACGGCGGTCTCCCCCTTGGTGTTCGAATCCCCTCACTCTGTTACAAAACAAAAAGAGTACCTCTTCGGTACTCTTTTTGAAGTCGGATCGTAGCCATGTCGT
>JAZNYT010000001.1:0-3882 GCA_045594565.1 Eubacteriales bacterium | reverse complement strand
TACGAAAGTGGAGAGACAACATAGACTTCGAGTTTCTCGAAGCTCCTTCGCTTTATTCTTTATTTCACTTCTTAAAAAACATTTTTACATTCCAAAAGCCCATCTCACTATATTGAGATGGGCTTTTTTCGACAGGCTGAAATTAAAAAGAGCCTTGAGGGCTCTTTTTAATTTTCAAGGTAAATTTACTTGTCGAGAACGAAATGTACCATTCTCAGCACTTCATACCAATCTGTGTGAGTGTACTGCAAAGAATTGTCGCTTATGCGTGTCATTCCGGTATAGTAACTGTTAAAATCAGCGTCCTGATGCTTTTTGAAATTTATAGTTACTGTAAATTTCCCAGGCAATGGTGCGATACAACTTTTAATATCACCGCATAACGCCTCATAAACTTTTGCTTCGATTTCTTCACAAACAACCTCGGGATGACGTGAAATGCTTCCTGCACCTATTCCTGTTACGGCTTCAACTGTGGTGATGGAAGGAATAATTTGCCTTGCGAAAGAACAGATTTCACTGTCTCCGCTAATAAAGGGAACGGGTATTCCAAGATATGAGGCAGAGTAAGCGTTAAACAAAAATTCACTCAACCTTAAATCATTGACAAAAATAGAGTTCGTCTTTTGATTGAAGGTATGGCTTACCGCACTTCCCGCACTTCCTGCTCCGGCGTGGAAGCCTGTCATCATAACTGCGTCATATTCTTTGTTTTGAATACCCGACAGCATTGCATACGGGTCTCCTCCCGAGCATCTCATCAACTTTGCTTCACGAGGTAAAAGTGTTGGGTCAATATTTCTTGCAGTCAGGTGTGCATCGTGAACCAGTACCTCTGCTCCGAATTTTATTGCTCCCTTACAGGCAGATGCTGATTCCAACGCCATCTGACGACGGAAATATTCGTATAACACAGTTCCGGAAGCACCTTCTTCGTGAGAAGTAAAGTTGCAACTTCCTTCTATGTCAGAAACAATATAAATTTTCATAATAATTCCCCTATATGTATGTTATCTTAAATATTGTAACACAATTTAACACATTAAGCAATAGGAAAACAAAAAAGAGCCTTGAGGGCTCTTTTACATCTTTATCTCGGGTTCGGATTTTCTCTTCTCCTCCGCCTTTTTAACGTCTCTCATATGACGAAGACTTCCGCTGTAGGGTAGATTGACGTCGTATGCCTCGGCATGAATGGTGGAAAGGTCGACGTGCCCGTCGGGAAACATCATTGGATTATCCCATATATCGTTTTTCTTTTTCATACTATCGCCTCCGTGATTATTGTTGACGTGAAAGCAACTAAATATGCGACGGCGATAAAAAAATCACGGTGAAAACCGTGCATATCATCAAAGCATAGCTTTGTATATCATCATTGCGAAAGTGTTTTTATACACGCCTATGGCGTGATGTGATGCAAGGGCGGCAAAGCCGCCCTTGATGATATACAGCACTATCGTGCTGATGATATGCCATTGCTTTCGCAATGGATAAAAAATAAAGCACTCTTCTGAGCGCTTTATTTTTGGTGATCCACTGGAGATTCGAACTCCAGACCCTTTGATTAAAAGTCAAATGCTCTGCCAACTGAGCTAGTGGATCGAACTGTTTTTGACAGCCTTATTATAATATCATACAAGAGATAATTTGTCAATATTTTTTTGAAATTTTTTCACGCAACTCGGATATAAGGGCATCTTTTTCGTTTTTTACTCTACCTTCAATAACGTCCGCGATAAGTGAGTCTATCATTTTGCCAACCTCGGCTGAAGGTGGCACGCCCTCGGCAATAACGTCGCGTCCCTTTATCATGAGGGTGTCGGGGGTTACTGCATCAAGTGCTTTTGATAAATCAAGAAGCTCCGAAAAATGCTCTTCTCCCCTCACACAAAAAAGCACCTGAAGAGCAAGGATAACTGCATCCTTGCCGTTTTTCGACATAAGCTTTTTGATATCGGTTTCGGTTGTGGCTTTAAAGTCAGACGCTATATCAAGCGCCACAGTTATCATGTCCTTTTCTTTTCGGGTAAGAGTGAGAGCCCTCATTCCCTTTTCGGTATCGTTAAGTGAAAACAGAAATACCGCAAGTCTTACCATTCCCTTTTCGGCACTTTTTAAAGCAATTTTATAGTCACCGAAGATAAGCTTTAAAACGTCGTAGAATTCATCTGCCACAAGAGGAAAGGCATCTCCGTCTATCGCCTTTTTTATTTCCTCGGTTATTCTCTCCTTTGAGACAAATGAAAGAAGCTCTTTTTGTCGGTGTATGGCTTTTTTCGTTTCTTCTTCTATATCAAAGCCGAGCACCGATGCAAAGCGGAGAGCACGAAGGATTCTGAGTGCATCTTCATCGAAGCGTTTTTCGGGATTTCCCACGCATCTTATAAGCTTTTTTTCGATATCCTCCTTGCCTCCGAAAAGGTCAACAAGACCCCTGTCTTTTGAATACGCCATAGCGTTTACGGTAAAGTCACGACGGGAGAGGTCGTCGCGGAGTTCTCTTGAAAAGCTCACGCTTTCAGGGTGTCTGTGGTCGGAATAGTCTCCGTCGGCACGAAAGGTTGTAATCTCCACCGTCTCCCCCTCGAAGAATATACCCACAGTTCCGTGAGTTACACCTGTTTCAAAGGTGGTAACGTCCTTGAAGATTTCAAGCATTTCATCGGGTGTTGCAGAGGTGGTAAGATCGAAATCGTGAGGCTCTTTTCCCATAACCATATCTCTTACGGCACCGCCTACGAGAAAAGACGAAAAGCCCGCCTTGGTAAGACGGGACGTCGCAAATTCTGCACCTTTTGAAAATTCAAACCTTTTCACGTGAGCTCCTTAAAGAAAAAACATTAAAATTTTTGAAAGGGAGTATGAGGGAAAACTTTTTATAAAAAGTTTTCCCTCAACGTACTATTCCTTAAAATAACTAAGCGCCGCACCGATAACGGTACCGTAACGGCTATAATCGGGGATAATAAAGTTTACGCCGAACATTGCACTCATCTTGTCGTATATAGGCTTTGCCTGAGGGATTCTTGTAAGAGTGCCTGTCAGTACTATGTCCTTTATACTGCAGCTGCGGGATGCAAACACCGCAACCATACCTACTGTTTCAAAAACAAGGTTAAGAATGCCGAGTGCCATATCCGAATGAGTAGCAAGCTCACTCAAATTTCCGAAGTTAGCGGCTGTGGTGGTATCTGCAAGTGTGGGGCTGATGCTCTTATTGGTAATATCACCGATAAAGAGATCAATCTTTGAAAGGTCTCCCTCCTCCGCAAGATTGCTGAGGGTGTTTATATCACTTACGCCAAGCATTATCTTGGAAAGTCCCATAATAGTACCGCCGCCTGCGCCCGTACCTCCGATATAGGTGCGCTCCTTGCCGTTTGCATACACACAGGCAGTACCTGTACCCATACTTACAACAAGTGCTTTATCGAGACCCGACAGATACTGTCCGCCGATACCTACAGACTGAAACTCGCTGACGTGCTCACAAGGAATATTGTAAAGCTCTCCTCCTATAAAGGTAGAGCCTACTCCGGTTATCATAATTTTTTCAACGTCGGAAAGCTTGATTCCGTTTTCACTTGTAAACTTGCCGAAAGCACCGTAGATAGAGGTCATCTGGTCTTCGGCAGTTACAAACATTGGATGTACTATATTCTTTTCGTGGTCGAAGGCAACGATTTTCGTAGTGCTTCCTCCCACGTCTATTCCTACAATATAACTCATAATTCACCTTTTCTGAAATCTTTGGTATTTTCTTCATTATACTAGATATATCTATTTCTGTCAATGGCAAAAAATGTTATGATACAATTGATGGGTGACAAATAAAAAAAGAAAATAGACTCCAATGTGATATAATGTTAATAACTACAA